>NZ_JACNME010000008.1:0-152723 GCF_014270065.1 Quadrisphaera sp. RL12-1S
CTGATCGCCTCATCGCAGTCTCGCCGTGCGCGCTCCCGGCGCCTGGTCGAGGTCATCGTCAGCACCACTGCGGGTGCCGTCGTCCGACAGCGGAGACCAGTGAGGACGACGCGAGGACGAGCCAGCCTGTACGCCGGGTCCTGTCCCCGCGGCCGGCGAACCGGTCGCGGGGGGCGGCCATCCATCTCGGGACGGCGTTGCCGCCGTCCTCATCGCTCCCGTCCCACGAGGGGCCGGGCGCTGTCGCGGCCTACCCGGGAGCTCGGGCGGGCAGCCCTCGGACGCTCCCTGTCTGGCCTTGCTCCGGGTGGGGTTTGCCGAGCCACCCCCGTCACCGGGGGTGCTGGTGGTCTCTTGCACCACCGTTTCACCCTTGCCCCGCCTCCCCCGGCGGACCGGGAGCGGCGTGGCGGTCTGTTCTCTGTGGCACTTTCCCGCGGGTCACCCCGGGTGGGTGTTGCCCACCACCCTGCCCTGCGGAGCCCGGACGTTCCTCGGCGGCGGGCCCCTCGCGAGGTCCGCCGACGCGGCCGCCCGGCTGGCTCGTCCGCCACAGCAGACTAGCGCCGCGCGGCCCGACCTCGACCAGCGCAGGCACGACGGGCCCCGCACAGGATCGCGCACTACTGTTCCCGCCCGTGCTCCTGCTGCTGCCGCCCTCGGAGCGCAAGCTCCCCGCCCGCCCCGGGCGGTCCAGCACCCCGGTCGACCTCGCGGCCCTGTCGTGGCCGCAGCTGGCCCCCGCGCGCGAGCGGGTGCTCGAGGCCGCCGCCGCGGTCAGCGACGACCCCGCCGCCGTCGGCGCGGGCCCCTCGCTCGCGCAGGAGGTGGCCCGCAACGGCCGCTGGCGCACCGAGCCCGCCCACGCCGCCGCGAGGGTCTTCACGGGGGTGCTCTTCGAGGCGCTCGGCCTCGCCTCGCTGCCCCGGGCGGCCGCCGCCCGGGCCGCCGAGCGCGTGCTGGTGGTCTCCGCGGCCTACGGCCTCCTGCGCCCCGCCGACCGCGTGCCGGCCCACCGGCTGTCCATGGGCACGGACCTGCCGGGCGTCGGCCAGCTCGCGGCGCACTGGCGCCCGCACCTGGCACCCGTGCTCGACGAGCTCACCGGGCAGCCGGGCCAGGTGGTGCTCGACTGCCGCTCCGCCGCGTACGCCGCCGCATGGCGGCCCGCAGGGGCGCTGGCCGGGAAGGTGGTGGCGGTACGGGTCTTCCGGGAGGCCCCGGGACCGGACGGGCCCGTGCGCACCGTGGTCAGCCACGACGCCAAGCGCACCCGCGGCGAGCTGGCGCGCCACCTGCTGCTGCGGCGCAGGAAGGAGCCCGACTCCCCCGAGGCGCTCGCCGCCGCCGCGGCCGAGGCCTTCGAGGTGGAGCTGGCCCCGGCCGCCCCCGGCCGCGTCCGCCACCTCGACGTCGTGCTGCGGGGTGCGGCGTGAGCCCGGCGCCCGAGCGCGCCGGGGGGACCGCGCAGGACGACGACGAGCGCCGCCGCGAGCCGTCCTGGGCCACGCCCTGGCGCTGGCTGCCCGACGGTGCGCTCGTGCCGCTGCTGGCGGTGCTCGCCTCCGCCGTCGTCCTGGTCTCGGGGGCCCTCACGCTCGGGCAGGCCGGGGCACTGGTCGGGCGCACCTGGAGCGTGCTGGTGTTCCTGCTGGGCGCCGCCGTGCTGGCGGAGCTGGCCGGCAAGGCGGGCGTGTTCGAGGTGGCCGCGGTGTGGGCCGCCCGCCACGGCGGCGGGCGCACCTGGAAGCTGTGGCTGCTCGTCGTCGCCATCGCGGTGGCCGCCACCGTCACCCTCAGCCTGGACACCACCGCCGTGCTGCTCACGCCCGTGGTGCTGGCCCTGGCCCGGCGCACCGGCGCGCCCGCCTCGGTGGGGGCGCTGCTGGCGCTGACGTGCGCGTGGCTGGCCAACACGGCCTCGCTGCTGCTGCCGGTGTCCAACCTCACCAACCTGCTCGCCCTCGACGTGCTCGAGGGCGGCCCCGCCGGCGGCGGCGTCCCGGCGTTCGCGGCGCTGACGTGGCGCCCCGCGGTGGCGGCGGTGGTGGCGACCGTCGTCGTCCTCGCCCTCCTGCACCACCGGGCGCTGCGCACGGGGTACTCCCGGCCGCAGCCGGCCGACGTGGCCGACCGCGTGCTGCTCAAGGTGGCGGCCGCCGTGGTGGTGCTCGTGCTGCCGGCGCTGGCGGTCGGCCTGGAGCCATGGGCAGTGGCGGGCACGGCCGCGCTGGTGCTGGCCGCGGTGTTCGCCGTGCGGAAGCGCTCTGCGCTGCGCTGGGACGTGGTGCCGCTGCCGCTGGCGGTCTCGGTGCTGGGGCTGTTCGTGGTGGTGGAGGCGCTCAACCAGCACGGCCTCACCGGGGCCCTGGCGTCCGTGGCCGGGCAGGGCGAGGGGTTCACCGAGCTGCTGCGCCTGGCCGGCACCTCGGCGGCGGCCGCCAACGCCGTCGACAACCTCCCGGCCTACCTCGCGCTGCAGCCGCTGCTGTCCCCCGACGACCCGCTGCGCACCGCCGCGGTGCTCGTCGGCGTCAACGCCGGCCCCCTCATCACGCCGTGGGGGTCGCTGGCGGTGCTGCTGTGGGCGCGCGCCTGCCGCGCCGAGGACGTGCCCGTGCGGTGGGGCCGGTTCGCGCTGCAGGGCCTCGTGCTCGTGCCCGTGGTGCTGGTGGCCTGCGTCGGCGCGCTGGTGCTCTGAGCCGGCCTCAGCCGGCGAAGGCCTCGACCCGGGCGACGAACCGCGCCGGGTCGGCCAGGTGCGGGTAGTGCGTGGGCGGCTGCCAGACCTCCTGCACGGCGTGCGGGACGGCCTGCCGCAGCCAGGCGGCGTACTCCGGTCCCGCGTCCAGACCGGTGATGACCAGGTACGGGACGTCGGCGGGGACCTCGGTCAGCTCGTCCACCAGCGCTGAGAGCTCCTCGGGCGAGCCCTCCAGCAGCACCCGCCAGGTCCCCAGGACCACGTCCTGGCGCGGCCGCCGGATCCCGTCGAGGCGGGCCTTCTGCGCGGGGTCGAGGTCACCGGACATCTGGGCGAACATCCCCTCGACGAACAGCGGGAACTGCTCACCGCGGAGCATCCCCTCGGCCTGCTGGACCTGCTGCTGCATGCCCGCGAGGTGGAGCGGCTGGTCCACGTTGACCACCGCCCGCGCCGGGAACAGCGCGCCGTACGCCGTGGCGACGATGCCGCCGAGGGAGTGGCCGACCACCGCGGGCGGCTCGTCGGGCAGCCCCAGCGCCTCCTGCGCGTGCACGACGGTGTCGTGGACGTCCGCGGCCAGCACCGGGATGTCGTAGGGCTCCGCGGCCGGCGACGCCCCGTGCCCGCGGAGGTCGACGCGGAGCACGGTGAAGGCGCCGGTGAGGTCGACCGGGTCCCAGCTGCGGCGGTCCTCGGTGATGCCGTGGACGAGCACCAGCAGCGGGCCGGAGCCCGAGACGTCGTGGGCGAGGATCACAGGGGCCTCCTGTCGTCGGAGCGGGGTGGGCGGGGTGGAGCGGCTAGGACTGCCGCCAGGGCAGGCCCTCGGCGCGCCAGCCGCGGGCGCCCCGGTGGCCGTCGGCGTCGAGGTCACCCTCGAAGCCGTCGAGGACGTTGGACGAGCGCAGCCAGCCGGCCCGCGCCGCGGCGTCCGCGGCGGCCACCGAGCGGTGGCCGGAGCGGCACAGGAAGAGCACGTGGGCGTCCTTCGGCGCCACGCCCTCCAGCTGCGCGAGGAACTGCGCGTTGTGGGCTCCGTCGGGGAAGCTCGTCCACTCCAGCGCCACCACGCGCCGCCCCAGCGCGGACAGGTCCGGCAGCCCGACGAACACCCACTCGGCCTGGGTGCGGACGTCGACCAGCACCGCCGCGGGGTCCGCGGCGAGCGCGTCCCACGCCTGGCGGGGCGTGAGGTCGCCGGTGCGGGGCGTGAAGGTGCTCACCGGCGCCTCACCGCCGCAGCTCGGGCTCGGGCGAGCGGACGAGGATGCGGTCGCACTCCTCGCACTGCACCACGTCGTCCGGGGCGGCGGCGGCCACCCGCACGCGGAAGGTGCCGGTGAAGGGCAGGCGGCAGCCGCCGCAGGTCTCCCCCACCACGGCCGCGGCGCCCAGGCCGTCGCGCCGGGCGCGGACCTGCTCGTAGAGCGCCACCAGGCCCTTGTCGAGCTGGCCGATGGCCCCGGCGCGCTGGGCGCCGGTGCGGTCGTGCTCCTCGCGGGCCGCGGTGAGGGCGGTGTCGCGGGCGGCGACGAGCTTCGCGCGCTCACCGGACAGGCCGGCGGCGCGCTCCTCCAGGGCGGCGGCGGCCTCGGCGGCGGCCTCCTGGCGCTCCATCACCTCCAGCTGGGCGTCCTCCAGGGTGCGCAGCCGGCGGGTCAGGGCCTCGGCCTCGGCCAGCAGCTGCTGCAGCTCCTTGGGCGGGGTGCCCCCGGCGGCCAGGCGGGCCGAGGTGCGCTCGGCGCGCGAGCGGACCTGCTCCACCTCGGTCTCGGCGCGGGTGGCCTCGCGCTCGACGTCGGAGGCGACCGTGCGGGCCGCCACCAGCTCGTCGCGCAGGCTGCGCTCGGTGCCGTCCAGCGCCGCGATCGCGGCGTGCTCGGGCAGGGTGCGAGCGCGGTGCGCGATCTGCGCCAGCCGCGTGTCGAGCGCCTGCACGTCGAGCAGGCGGCGCTGGTCGTGGGCGGGGGCGGTCTGCGTCGGACCGCTCATCGGACGGTCCCGGCGGGCGAGGGCACGTGGAAGCTCCAGGGGTCGGACGACCGCACGGACACGGACGTGGTGACGGACTGGCCGCGATCGGCCAGGGCTGCGGTGAGGCGCTCGGCGGCGCCGTGGAGCCAGGGCCACTCGCTGGCCCAGTGGGAGACCTCCACGAGGGCGGTCCGCGGCGCCTGCTCGCGGGCCTCGGAGGCGGGGTGGTGGCGCAGGTCGGCGGTGACGTAGGCGTCCACCCCGGCGGCCCGCACGTCGGCGAACAGCGAGTCGCCCGCTCCGCCGCAGACCGCCACGCGCTCGACGAGCGCGTCGGGGTCACCGGCCACGCGCACGCCCCCGGCGGTGCCCGGCAGCGCCTGGGCCACCTGCTCGGCGAAGGTGCGCAGCGGCAGGGGGCGCTCCAGGCGGCCCACCCGTCCCAGGCCGAGCGCGGCGTCGTGGGACGCCGGGACCAGCGGTGCCAGGTCCACCAGCCCCACCACGCGCGCCAGGGCGTCGGAGACGCCCGGCCGCGCGGAGTCGGCGTTGGTGTGGGCGGTGAACAGGGCCACCCCGGAGCGCACCAGGCGGTGCACCACCCGGCCCTTGGGGAAGGTGGCGGCCACGGAGGAGGTGCCGCGCAGCAGCAGCGGGTGGTGCGCCAGCACCAGCTGGGCGCCCTCGTCCAGCGCCTCCTCGACCACGTCCTCGACGGGGTCGACCGCCAGCAGGACGCGCTCCACGGAGGCCTCCGGGTCTCCGCAGACCAGGCCCGGGCGGTCCCAGTCCTCGGCCCAGGCCTGCGGGTACAGCCCGTCGAGGACGGCGACGACCTGCGCCAGCGTCGGGGTGCTCACGTCCGCGAGGGTAGTGGGGTGGGCCCGGCCGGGTTCGAACCGACGACAGCCGCGGTGTAAGCGCGGTGCTCTACCAGCTGAGCTACAGGCCCTGGCGCGACCGCCTCGGCGGCCGCCTCAGCGACGGCCGCGACCGCTGACGAGGCGGATGGCCGTCCAGTCCGGCGACGGCTTGACCGTCGAGGTGGCGAACAGGCCCGCCGTGGGCGCGGCCTCCTCCACGTCGGAGGGGCGCACGTGGCCGGGGCTGCCGGCCTTGGGGGTGAGCAGCCACACCACGCCGTCGTCGGCGAGGGAGACCAGGGAGTCCACCAGGGCGTCGACCAGGTCGCCGTCGTCCTCGCGCCACCACAGCAGCACCGCGTCGACGACGTCGACGTCGTGCTCGTCGAGCATCTGCTCACCGGTGAGGTCCTCGACCTCGTCGCGCAGGTCGTGGTCGACGTCGTGGTCGTAGCCGCGCTCCTGCACCGCCTGGCCCGCGCTCAGGCCCAGCCGTGCCGCCCCGCTCGTGGCGGGTGCCCCCGCGGTCTCGCTCACGCTCGATCTCCCCCCAAGGTGGTGGTGCCGCCTCCCGCGGACACCCTCTGCCGCGCATCGCCGCCGGCTGCTCGCCAGCGGCCCGAACGCTACCGCCTCGCCCCCGCGCTCAGCGGCACTAACCTGGCCGGATGGCGCGCTCGAGCCCCCGGCGGCCGGTCCTGCGCCTCGACGCAGCGCTCGGCACGGCCGTCCACCGCCCCGACTCCCTCGCCGCGGAGGAGCCGCTGGAGGTGCGCGTCCGCGCGCTCGACGCGCCGGCCGCGGAGCCCGTCGTCGTCACCATGAGGACCCCCGGGGACGACGTCGACCTCGCGCTCGGGTTCCTCCTGACCGAGGGCCTGCTCGCGGGCCCGGACGACGTGGCCGCGGCCGTCCACTGCGGTGACCCCGACCCGGCCGACCCCGACGGGCTGAGCTCGATGAACGTCATGGAGCTCACGCTGCGCCCGGGCGTGCCGGCCCCGGACCTGGAGGGCCGGCGGACCTTCGGGATGACCTCCGCGTGCGGGGTGTGCGGGACGGCGAGCATCGACGCCGTGTCCCGGCGCAGCCAGCACGACCTGCGCGAGGACCCGACGGTGGTGTCGCCGGAGCTGCTGCTGTCCCTGCCCGACCGGCTGCGCGAGGCCCAGCGGGTGTTCGCGCGCACGGGCGGGCTGCACGCCGCGGGGCTCTTCACCGCCGATGGGGAGCTGCTGGCGGTGGCGGAGGACGTGGGGCGCCACAACGCGGTGGACAAGGTGCTCGGCCGCGCCGCCCGCGAGCGCCTGGCGGGGGGCTGGCCCCTGCGCGGGACGGTGCTGCAGGTGAGCGGGCGGGCGTCGTTCGAGCTGGCGCAGAAGGCCTGGTGCGCGGGGGTGCCGCTGCTGTCGGCGGTCTCGGCGCCCTCGTCCCTGGCGGTTGACCTCGCGGTCCGGGCGGGGATGGGCCTGGCGGGGTTCGTGCGGGCGCCGAGGCTCAACGTCTACGCCGGGCAGGAGCGCTTCGGCCCGCTGGGCGGGGTCGGCGAGCGAGCCACCGAGGGATCGGGCGCCGCGGCGCTGTGACCGCGAGCACGCCCCCTCCGACCGGGAGGTGGACATCCCCGGCGGGGAGGGCAGGATGGAGGGGCCCCGACGCGGCCCTGCAGCGCTCCACCTCGCGCCCGCACGGAACGCCGGGCGCCCGCGGCGCCACCCGCCGCGGGGACGACGAGCGATGTGGAGACCAACGTGGCACCACGCGACGAGGTCGCTGAGCTGGGAGCCCTGGCGGGCCCCCTGCACCAGACCGACGCCGACCCGGAGGAGACCGGGGAGTGGCTCGGGTCCGTCGACGGCCTGGTCGAGGCCCGTGGCGGCGACCGCGCCTCCTTCGTCCTGCGCAGCTCGCTGGTGCGCGCGCGCGAGCTGGGCGCCCCGGTCCCCGGGCTGATCTCGACCGACTACGTCAACACCATCCCGCCGCAGGACGAGCCCGACTTCCCCGGTGACGAGGCCGTCGAGCGCCGCTACCGCGCCTGGAACCGGTGGAACGCCGCGGTGATGGTCCACCGCGCGCAGCGCCCCGGCATCGGCGTGGGCGGCCACATCTCCACGTACGCCTCCTCGGCCACGCTCTACGAGGTCGGCTTCAACCACTTCTGGCGCGGCCCGGAGCACCCCGGCGGCGGCGACCACGTCTTCATCCAGGGCCACGCCTCCCCCGGCACCTACGCCCGGGCGTTCCTCGAGGGCCGCCTGTCCGAGGACGACCTCGACGGCTTCCGCCAGGAGCTGACCTCCCCCGGCCGCGGGCTGCCCAGCTACCCGCACCCGCGCCTCATGAAGGGCTTCTGGGAGTTCCCCACGGTCTCCATGGGCCTGGGCCCGGCGAACGCGATCTACCAGGCGCAGTTCGACAGGTACCTGCACAACCGCGGGATCAAGGACACCTCCGACCAGCACACCTGGGCGTTCCTCGGCGACGGCGAGATGGACGAGCCCGAGAGCCGCGGCCTGCTGCAGCTGGCCGGCTACGAGGGCCTGGACAACCTGACCTTCGTGGTCAACTGCAACCTGCAGCGCCTCGACGGCCCGGTCCGCGGCAACCACAAGATCATCCAGGAGCTCGAGTCGTTCTTCCTGGGCGCCGGCTGGAACGTCATCAAGGTCGTGTGGGGCCGTGAGTGGGACCCGCTGCTGGCCAAGGACACCGAGGGCGCGCTCGTCGGGCTGATGAACCGCACCCTCGACGGCGACTACCAGACCTACCGCGCCGAGGACGGCTCGTTCATCCGCGAGCACTTCTTCGGGCGCGACGAGCGCACCGCCAAGCTGGTCGACGGCATGACCGACGACCAGATCTGGTCGCTCAAGCGCGGTGGGCACGACTACCGCAAGGTCTACGCGGCCTACCAGGCGGCGACGGCGAAGAACGGCAAGCCGACCGTCATCCTCGCCAAGACCATCAAGGGCTACGGGCTCGGCAAGCACTTCGCCGGCCGCAACGCCACGCACCAGATGAAGAAGATGACGCTGGAGGACCTCAAGGCCTTCCGCGACGGCCTCAAGATCCCGGTGACGGACGCCCAGCTCGAGGCCGACCCGTACCGCCCGCCGTACTACCACCCCGGGCCGGACGCGCCGGAGATCCAGTACCTGCAGGAGCGCCGCAAGGCCCTCGGCGGGTACGTCCCGTCGCGGCGCACCTCCTCCAAGGCGCTCAAGCTCCCCGGCGACTCCGCCTACACGGTGGTCAAGCGCGGGTCGGGCAAGCAGCAGATCGCCACCACCATGGCGTTCGTCCGCCTGCTCAAGGACCTCATGCGCGACAAGGAGTTCGGCCCCCGCGTGGTGCCGATCATCCCCGACGAGGCCCGCACGTTCGGCATGGACTCGTTCTTCCCGACCGCCAAGATCTACAACCCGGAGGGGCAGCAGTACACCTCCGTCGACCGCGAGCTGATGCTCGCGTACAAGGAGTCGACCTCCGGGCAGATCCTGCACCTGGGCATCAACGAGGCCGGGTCCGCCGCGGCGTTCCAGGCGGCGTCGACGTCGTACGCCACCCACGGCGAGCCGATGCTGCCGGTCTACATCTTCTACTCGATGTTCGGCTTCCAGCGGACCGGCGACGCCTTCTGGGCCACCGCCGACCAGATGGGCCGCGGCTTCCTGCTGGGCGCCACCGCCGGTCGCACCACGCTGACCGGCGAGGGCCTGCAGCACGCCGACGGGCACTCGCTGCTCCTGGCCTCCACCAACCCCGCGGTGGTCGCCTACGACCCGGCGTACGCCTACGAGATCGGGCACATCGTCCGCGACGGCCTCGAGCGGATGTACGGCGAGGGCTCCACGGCCGTCCAGGACGCTGAGGCCGACCGGGCGCACCTGGGCCAGGTGGGTCTGCGCGACCCGAACGTCTTCTACTACATCACCGTCTACAACGAGCCGATGGTCCAGCCGGCCGAGCCGGAGGACGTCGACGTCGAGGGCATCGTCAGGGGCATCCACAAGATCGCCCCGGCGCCGTCGGGCGAGGAGGGTGCACCGCGCGTGCAGCTGCTCGCCTCCGGCGTGGGCGTGCCGTGGGCGCTCGAGGCCCAGGAGCTGCTCGCCAAGGACTTCGGCGTGCTGGCCGACGTCTGGTCGGTGACCAGCTGGAACGAGCTGCGCCGCGACGGCCTGGCCTGCGACGAGGCGGCGTTCACCCGTCCCGCCGAGGAGCCGCCGGTGCCGTTCATCGCCCAGCAGCTCGCCGACGCGCCCGGCCCGGTCGTCGCCGTGTCCGACTGGATGCGCGCCGTGCCGGACATGGTCCGCCAGTGGGTGCCGAACGAGTACGTCTCGCTCGGCGCCGACGGCTTCGGCGTGTCGGACACCCGCGCGGCCACCCGCCGCCACTTCCACATCGACGGGCCGAGCATCGCCTACCGGGCGCTGCAGGTCCTCGCCCGCCGCGGCGAGGTCGACCGCGGGCTGCCGGTCAAGGCGTACGAGCAGTACCGCCTCGACGACGTCACCGCCGGCACGTCCGGCAACGCCGGCGGCGACGCCTGACGCCTCCCGCCTGAGGCTCCACCGGGGGCCGGGTCCGGAGCGCACCCCCGTGCGCTCGGGCCCGGCCCTCCGCCGTCCCCCTCCCCGGTTGGTGCGGGGTGGCCCTGGTCTCGTAGGAGTGGACCAGGGCCACCCCGCACCACTCGACGCATGGACCAGAGCCACCCACTGCCCGCCTGCGCCGCCGCGCACGAGCCCCCAGCCACCGACGCCTGGCCGGAAGACCCCCTCGTCGTCGTCCCGATCACCGGTGCACCGCCCCTGAGCGGCGCCCTGGGGTGATCTGGTCCCAACCCCAGTGGGTGCAGGGTGGCCCTGATCTCGTAGGAGTGGACCAGGGCCACCCCGCACTCAACGGAGTGGGACGTGCGCGGACGCGCTGCGCGGGGTCCCGACCAGGGAGCTGCGGGAAGGACCCGAGGTGGCGGCGCGCTCCGGAGGTGCGTCCCGCCTGGACCGCGGCCTGCACGGGCCGGCGACCGGCCTCGGGCGCCTCGAGGCGGGGTCGCGCGGCCGCGCCCTCCGTCGCGGAGCGCACGACGGCGCGCGGCGGGCCGGTGAAGGGGGGCCGTGCCGCTGACCCGAGGGGGCGTCTTGGAGGAGGTCCACAACGCCGCCGCGCCTACCCTGACACCGTGACCGCCCTGGAGGACCCGGCCCTCGCCACCGAGCGGGTGGCGCGGGCGCTGCAGGGCTCCACCGGCGCTCTGGCCGCCACGGCGATCGCGCGGCTGGAGGAGCGCCACGCCTGGTACGGCGCGCTGGGCCCGCAGGAGCGCTCGTGGGTGGGCCTGGTGGCGCAGGGCGGCATCGCGGCCTTCGTCACGTGGTTCCGCGCGCGCGCCGAGCGCCCGGCGGTCTCGGCCGACGTGTTCGCCACGGCCCCGCGCGAGCTGGTCCGGGCGGTCTCGCTGCACCAGGCCCTGCAGCTGCTGCGCGTGGTGGTAGACGTGGTGGAGGAGCGCGTCACCGAGCTCGCCGACGCGGGCGAGCAGCCGGACCTGCGGGCCGACCTGCGCGAGGCCGTGCTG
The DNA here is from genome assembly GCF_014270065.1 of Quadrisphaera sp. RL12-1S. Taxonomy (NCBI): domain Bacteria; kingdom Bacillati; phylum Actinomycetota; class Actinomycetes; order Kineosporiales; family Kineosporiaceae; genus Quadrisphaera; species Quadrisphaera oryzae. The sequence goes on from NZ_JACNME010000008.1 coordinate 11,135, forward strand.
CGGTACTCGCGGGAGGTGGCGTTCTCCGCGGCGGAGGTCTACGCCCGCGCTGCGGAGGCCCGGGGGGCGTGGGACGCGCGCCTGGAGGCCCTCGTGGTGGACGCCCTGGTGCGCGGAGAGGCCGACGACGATCTCGCCACCCGCGTCGCGGCGCTCGGCTGGGCGCACGACGTGCCGGTGGCCGTGCTCGTGGGCACCCGCCCCGCGGGAGCGGCGGACGCCGTGGTGGCGGACCTGAGGCGCGCGGCGCGGACCGTGGCGGACGACGCCCTGGTGGGCCTGCGCGGCGAGCGGGCGCTGCTGGTGCTGGGCGCGTCCGGGGAGGACGGGCCGCTGCGGGCGGCCGCCTCGCTGGCGCCCCGCCTGGGCGCGGGCCCGGTGGTGGTGGGCCCGGTGGTGGCCGGCCTGGCCGCGGCGGGCCGGTCGGCGCGCACGGCGCTGGTGGCGCTGACCGCCGCCCGCGCCTGGCCGGAGGCTCCGCGGCCGGTGGCCGCCGACGAGCTGCTGCCCGAGCGCGTCCTCGCCGGTGACGCCGGGGCGCGCCGGGCCCTGGCGGACCGGGTGCACGCCCCGCTGGCCGCGGCGGCTCCCGCGCTGGCGGAGACGCTGCGCGCGTACCTGGTCTCGGGGCGGTCGCTGGAGGGCACGGCGCGGGCGCTGTTCGTGCACCCCAACACCGTCAGGTACCGGCTGCGCCGGGTGGCGGAGGTCACCGGGTGGGACCCGGCGGTGCCCCGGGAGGCGTTCGTGCTGCAGGTGGGCCTGGCGGTGGGAGCCCTCGCCGAGCGGCCCGGACGGCGGTCCGGCGCCCCGGAGCCGACCGCGGTCCCTTGACCAGCACTTGACCGCTCTTGGAGGTTTCCTCCAAAGACGGTGGCGGTACTTCGTCAGCCCCGGCACCCGTGCGCCGCGGTGGTACCGGGCAGGCTGGGGAGGTGCTCGCTCTCGTGTGCCCCGGCCAGGGGTCGCAGACCCCCGGCATGCTCGCCGCCTGGCTCGAGGTCCCGGGGGTGGCCGAGCGCCTGCGCTGGTCCAGCGCCGTCGTGGGCCCGGTGGGAGGCGCCGACGACGACGACGCCCTCGGCGCTGACCTGCTCACCCACGGCACCACCTCCGACGCCGAGACCATCCGCGACACCGCCGTCGCGCAGCCGCTCATCGTGGCCGCCGGCCTGGCCGCCGCCGCGGCCCTCTGGCCGGACGGCGTCACCGGGGACGTGGTGCTCGCCGGCCACTCGGTCGGGGAGCTGACCGCTGCCGCGCTGGCCGGGGCCCTCACCCCCGAGGCCGCCCTCGTGCTGGTGCGGGAGCGGGGCCGGGCCATGGCCGCCGCCGCCGCGACCACCAGCACCGGCATGAGCGCCGTGGTCGGGGGGAAGCCCGAGGAGGTGCTGGCCGCCGTCGAGGCCGCCGGCGCCACCGCCGCCAACCACAACGCCGCGGGCCAGGTGGTGGCCGCCGGCACCGCCGAGCAGCTGGCGGCCCTGGCCGCCGCCCCGCCCGCCCGGGCCCGCGTCATCCCGCTGCAGGTGGCGGGCGCCTTCCACACCGAGCACATGGCGCCGGCGCGCGAGCGGCTCGCCGCGCTGGCGCCGGGGGTGCCCACCGCCGACCCGGCCCTGCCCCTGCTGAGCAACGCCGACGGCGCGGTCGTCACCAGCGGCGCCGACGTGCTGGCGCGCATCGTCACGCAGGTGGCCAACCCGGTGCGCTGGGACCTGTGCAGCGACGCCCTCGTGGCCCGCGGGGTGACCGCGCTGCTCGAGCTGAGCCCTGCGGGTACCCTCACCGGGCTGGCCAAGAGGGCCATGCCCGGCGTGGAGCTGCTGGCGCTCAAGGGTCCCGAGGACCTCGACGCGGCCCGGGACCTCATCGCCCGCCACGCCTCGTCCCCGCAGTCCCCGCAGCAGCCCCGGAGCGCCCTCGCATGAGCAGCACGTCCTCGCTGGTCTCCTCGACCGGCCCCGGTCACGCACGAATCCTGTCCGTCGGCGCCTTCCGCCCGCAGCGGGTGGTGACCAACGAGGAGATCTGCACCTACATCGAGTCCACCGACGAGTGGATCCGGCAGCGCACCGGCATCGAGGAGCGCCGCTGGGCGGACGCGGACACCTCCGTGGTGGACATGGCGCAGGCCGCGTCCACCGAGGCGATCGAGAAGGCCGGGCTGGCCGCCAGCGACATCGACGCGGTGATCGTCGCCACGGTCAGCCACCCGTACCAGACCCCCGCCGCCGCGGCGATCCTCACGCACCGCCTGGGCGCCACCCCGGCCGCCGCGTGGGACGTCTCCGCCGGCTGCGCCGGCTTCTGCCACGCCCTCGCCCAGGCCAGCGACCTGGTCCGCGGCGGCACCGCCCGCCACGTGCTGGTGGTGGGCGCGGAGAAGCTGACCGACTTCACCGACCTCACCGACAGGTCCACGGCCTTCCTCTTCGCGGACGGCGCCGGCGCCGTCGTCGTCGGCCCCTCCGACGTCCCGGGCATCGGCCCGACGGTGTGGGGCAGCGACGGCGGCCAGTGGGAGACCATCAAGAACAAGCGCTCCTGGCTGGAGCTGCGCGCTGCGCAGGAGGCCGGCGAGGAGGTCGTCTGGCCGGCCCTGGAGCAGGAGGGCCGGCAGGTCTTCCGCTGGGCCGTCTGGCAGATGGCCCCGGTGGCGCAGAAGGCGATCGACGCCGCGGGCATCGCCGTGGAGGAGCTGTCCGCCTTCGTGCCCCACCAGGCGAACATGCGCATCATCGACGCGATGGTGAAGCAGCTCGGCCTGCCCGAGAGCGTGCCGGTGGCCCGGGACATCGCGCAGATGGGCAACACCTCCGCGGCCTCCGTGCCGCTGGCGATGCACCGCATGCTCGCCGAGGGGCAGGCGCCCTCGGGCGGCCTGGCGCTGCTCATCGGCTACGGCGCGGGCCTGTCCTACGCCTCGCAGGTCGTCGTCCTGCCCTGAGCCCGCCCGCCGCGGCGGCGAGAACCACCAGACCACAGGTCCCACCCAGACCCGGCGAGACGCCGGGCCGACGAAGGAGAGAGCACCCATGGCGCAGTCCGAGCAGGAGATCCTGGCCGGCGTGGCCGAGCTGGTCAACGAGGAGACCGGCCTGCCCGTCGAGAGCGTGGAGATGGACAAGTCCTTCACCGACGACCTCGACATCGACTCCCTGTCGATGACCTCGATCGTCGTCCAGGCCGAGGACAAGTTCTCCGTCACCATCCCCGACGAGGACACCAAGAACCTCAAGACGGTGCGCGACGTCGTCACCTACATCCAGCAGGCCCAGGGCTGACACAGGCCCCGCGTCCGGGGGGCCCGCCGCGGCGGGCCCCCCGGAGCCGCACCATCAGCACCAGCCAGCACCAGCCAGCACCACCGGCACCACCCAGCACCACCAGCAGCCAGCCGCACCTCGGAGGTCCCCGTGAGCTCGAGCCCGTCCCGCACCCGCGTGGTCGTCACCGGCCTGGGCGCCGTCACCCCGCTCGGCGACACCGTGCAGGCCACCTGGGACGCGCTGCTCGCCGGCACCCCCGGCGCCCACACCATCGACGAGCCGTGGGTGGAGGAGTTCCACCTCCCGGTGACCTTCGCCGCGCGCACCAACGTCCCCAGCCCGGACGTGCTGCCCAAGCACGAGGCCAAGCGACTGGACCCCTCGGGCCAGTTCGCCGTGGCCGCGGCGCGCCAGGCCTGGGCCGACGCCGGCACGCCCGAGGTCGACCCGCTGCGCCTGGCCGCCGTGGTGGCCACCGGCATCGGCGGCGTCCACACCCTGCTCGACGCCTACGACACCCTGCGCACCCGCGGCCCGCGCCGCGTGCTGCCGATGACCGTGCCGATGCTCATGCCCAACGGCGCCGCCGGCGCCGTCAGCCTGGCGCTGGGCGCCGCCGCCGGGGCCCACGCCCCGGTGTCCGCGTGCGCCTCCGGCGGCGAGGCCGTCGCCTACGGCCTCAACATGATCCGCACCGGCCGCGCGGACGTCGCCGTGGTCGGCGGCACCGAGGCCGCGATCCACCCGATGCCGCTGGCCAGCTTCGCCGCGATGCAGGCGCTGTCCACCCGCAACGACTCCCCCGAGACCGCCTCCCGGCCCTACGACACCACCCGCGACGGGTTCGTCATGGGCGACGGCGCCGGGATCATGGTGCTGGAGTCCGAGGAGTTCGCCCGCGCCCGCGGCGCCCGCATCTACGCCGAGGTGCTCGGAGCGGGCACCTCCTCCGACGCGTACCACATCGCCGCTCCCGAGCCGGAGGGCGCGGGCGCCTCCCGCGCCGTGCTCGAGGCGCTGCGCGTCTCGGACGTGAGCCCCCGCGACGTCGTGCACATCAACGCCCACGCCACCTCCACGCCCGCGGGCGACCTCGCGGAGGTCAAGGCCCTGCGCGTGGCCCTCGGCGCCGACCTCGACCACGTCGCCCTGTCCGCCACCAAGTCGATGACGGGCCACATGCTGGGCGCCGCGGGAGCCGTGGAGTCGATCTTCGCGATCCTCGCGCTGCACCACCGCCTCGCGCCACCCACCATCAACGTCGAGGACGTCGACCCGGGCGCCGACGTCGACCTCGTGCTGAAGACCCCGCGCGAGCTGCCCGAGGGCGGTGTGGCGCTCAACAACGCCTTCGGCTTCGGCGGCCACAACGTGGCCGTGGCGTTCGGTCCCGCCAGCTGAGAGACCCCGCACGACGGCGAGAGCCCCCTCACGCGCTGTGAGGGGGCTGTCGCCGTGCTGCGTGCGTCAGCCGACGCGGTGGAGCCAGCGGACGGGGTTGCCGTCCCCGGCGTAGCGGAACGGCTCCAGCTCGTCGTCCCAGGCGCGGCCGACAGCGAGGTCGATGCCCTCGCGCAGCAGCTCCAGGTCGTCACCGGCGCGCTCCACGGCGGCGCGCAGCCGGTCCTCGGGGACGACGACGTTGCCGTGCGCGTCCGTGACGGCGTGGAAGATGCCCAGCTCCGGGGTGTGGCTCCAGCGGCCGCCGTCGACGCCCTCGCTGGGCTCCTCGGTGACCTCGAAGCGCAGGTGCGCCCACCCCCGCAGAGCTGAGGTGAGGCGCGCCCCGGTACCAGGCGCCCCGTGCCAGGGCACCTCTCCGCGCAGCAGGCCGGGCGCCACCGGCTGGTCGGACCAGTCGATGGTGACCGACACGCCGACGACGTTGGCCGCCGCCCACTCCACGTGCGGGCAGACCGCACGTGGCACGGAGTGCACGAACAGCACGCCACGGGTGATCCCACCGGACATCTCGACCTCCTCCGACCTCGGCGCGTGGTGCGTCTTCCCCAACGACCTGCGACGGGACGAACAGCGGTGCGGACGACGCGGACGGACCGTGCGGCGCGTTCTGCTCGTCGGTCATGATGCACCACGCGGCGTGACGGCACCAGGAGATCGGGGTCGCGGGCGCCGGCGTGTCGGTGAGCGCAGCGTGGTCGCCGGTCGCGGGTCCGTCGCACGGGGGTCCCGGGGCCACCCGGACGGGTGCAGGAGGGTGAAGCGCTCAGGCTCTGGTGATCACGTGCCGATGGAAGTGCGTGAGCACCCTCAGCCACCGGCGCGACCCCGTCACGGAGGTCATCCGCCCCGCCGCCATCGTGCCGGAGGAGGCTGCCCGCACGGTGCTGCTGGAGCTCGCACGCCGGGACGTGCAGAACGGCGGGGTCTGGGAGTCCGAACCGACCACCTGGAGCCGCTGGGACCGCCCGTGGTCTCCCTCGGGCGACGTCGGCGGGGCGCAGCTGCTCGGGAGCCTGCACGTGGCCTACGGGACGCCCACGCGCTACGAGATCACCATCTACCGCATCACCGTGACCGTGGCCGGCATCGACGCGGGCTGGACGGTGGAGTCGCTGTGCGACGAGGCGCTCGGCTACGGCGGCCTGACGCTGGGCGGGTGCCCGCGCGCGGTGCTGCAGGCGCCGCCGAGGCCCTTCCGCCACTGAGCGCCGGCGCAGCGGCCGCTGCTGGTTCCTGGGACCCGCCCGCGGCGTGCTGTGATGGACGCGTGGTCGACCACCCGCGCAGACCCGCCTTCCTGGGCCCCGCCGCTCTGGACTCCCTGCGCGGCGGCGGCGACCCCGCGCTGCGCGAGGAGGCCGCCCAGACCACCGCCCGCCTCATCGTCGACGGCGCCCGCGGCTCCCAGGACGAGGAGGTGGCGGCGCGCCTCGTGGGCCTGGCCGACGAGCACGGCCTGGAGGTGCTGTCCTCGCTGTGGGCGGACGCCCCGGCGGACAGCCTCGCGGGGGCGCTGTGGCGCCTGTTCGCGCTGCGCCAGTGGGTCCACGCAGACCCCGAGGGCGCCGCGCGCGAGTTCGAGGAGGGCCGTCGCAGCGCGCCGGTCATGGAGGTCGTGGCCGGGGTGGGAGACCCGCCCGGTCCAGACGAGGTCCGCCGCTCCGTGGACGCCGTGCTGCGCGGGCTCGCCCGCGGGGACGTCCCCACCACGTTCGAGCGGGCGGCAGCGTTCGCCCGCGTGGTGGCCGCCGGGCGCGCGGCCCGGGCGGCGCAGGGCCTGCCACCGGTGACCGGCGGTGCCGCCGCGGCGGCACGGGCGGGCGGTCCCACCGAGTCCGCCGTGCGCCTGGTGCGGACCGCGGAGCAGCTCGAGGGGGCCGCCCGCCAGGTGCGCCTGGAGCGCTTCGAGGCGGCCCGGGACCCCGGGCAGGACGACGACGGCGGGGGCGGTGCGGGCCCGTCCGGCGGCCCGCCACCGGCGAGTCCTCCCCATCGCGCGACCGACGGCCCCGGTCGGGGTTAGCCTTGGAGCGCGTCGGGCCGCGGTAGCCCCGGGCTCCACTTGAAGCCGCTACGAGCGGCCCCGCGCCGAGAGGCGCTCCCGGCCCGACGCACTCACCCCGGGCCGTCGACCCCGCCGGCTGCGTCGCCCGCGCGCAGCTCGTCCAGCACCGCGCGCAGCCACCCGGGACCGGCGCTGCTCGCCGCCGCCGGGAGCCTGGCGCGCAGCCCGCGGTCTGCCGTCACCACGAGCACCGTCCGCCCCGCGGCCACGAGGTGGTCCGCCAGCCCGGCGATGGCGGAGTCGCCGTCCTGCGGGGCGAGGTGCACGTGGACGCCGGCGTGGAGCCCCTCGGAGGAGGCCGCCCGCGCGGCCCCCTCCAGCACGGCGTGCACCTCGCCCACGGCCAGCGCCGCCTCGGCGCCGCCGGGACCGGGCACGACGCCGGCCCGCGCCAGCAGGGCCAGCTGCGCGAGCAGCCGCCGGGCGGCCCCCGGGCGGTCGCGCCACCAGCCGTCGGGGCGTGAGCCCACCGCGTTGGCGGCGTCGACCACCACGTCGGTGCGCGCCGCGCCCGGACGGCCGCGACCGTCGTCGTCGTCCCCCAGTGAGCCGGCCACCCCGTGAGCCTGCCCGGCGGTGTGCGCAGACGGCTCGCAGGGGGTACCACTGCCTCATGAGCGAACCTCCGGAGCTGCCGGACGAAGACGCCCCCTGGGCCGACGGGCCGGGCCACCTCAGCGGTGAGGACCTGCCTCTGCCCGAGGAGGTCGCCGCCCTGGAGGACCTGCCCCCGGAGGACGAGGTGCCGCCGTCGCCGAGCTGAGCCCCGCCGACCGGGCCGCCGCGGGCGCCGACCGCCCGGAGGGCCCGCTGGTCGTGACCGTGCCCGGACGCTCCGGCCGTGCGGCGGGCCGGCTGGTGCTGCCCGCGGAGGAGCTGCGGTGGCGCTTCTCGCGGTCGTCGGGGCCCGGCGGCCAGGGCGTCAACACCGCGGACTCCCGGGTGGAGCTCTCCTGGGACGTGGCCGGCTCCCGGGTGCTCGACGAGCCCGTGCGCGAGCGGCTGCTGGAGGCGCTGGAGGGCCGGCTGGTGGACGGGGTGCTGGTGGTGGCCGCCTCGCAGCACCGCCAGCAGCGGCGCAACCGGTCCGCGGCGCGCGACAGGCTCGCCGCGCTGGTCGCCTCGGCCGCCGCGGCACCGCCACCGGCCCGTCGCGCCACGCGGATCTCGGCGGGGGCCAGGCGGCGCCGGGCGGAGGCCAAGCAGTCGCGCAGCAGCACCAAGGCGCTGCGCCGCCGGCCCGACTGGTGAGGTCCGGTCCTCCCACGGAGCCCGCACGGCGCCTGGTACTGTCGTCCTCCGACGCAGCCGCTGGCGCGTCCGGTCCCGCATAGCTCAATTGGCAGAGCAGCCGGCTGTTAACCGGCAGGTTCTTGGTTCGAGTCCAAGTGCGGGAGCCCCCTCGGAGTCGCAGAGCACCGGAGCTCGAGAGCCGCTCCAGCCGGTCCCGTCGCAGCGCCCCGGCAGCTGCTGTGCTGAAGCGTCCTGGTCGACGAGGTGACGCCCGCGCCACCCACCGTCGCCACCGGCACCCGCTCGGGCGGGACCGTGCGGCACGAGGGTGCCGGGACGGCCTCGACGGCGGCGCCCGCCCCTGGTCTTCGGGCCGATCGCGGGACAGCGAGGTCGCCGCCCGCGACCCTTCCGCGGCGGTGACGAGGGCTGCCGGCCGAGGCCGGCGGTCGTCGGGGGTGGAGACGGCGACGTGGCGCGCGTGACCGAGGTCGACCAGGTGGTCGTGGTGGAACGGGCCGACGGCACGTCCGAGGTGACCGTCGCGGGGAGCGTCCGCGTGCTGCGAGCGCCGTCGGCCGCGGAGGCCCGCGAGGAGGTCAGCGTCCTGGTGGCCGACCGCGCCGCCGCGCTCGGCCACCCGGTGCGCGTGCTCACCCGCTCCGAGGACGGTGACAGCACCGTGGTGGTCTTCCCCTCCGGGGCCGTCTGGCCCGGAGGCCCCGACGGGCACGAGGACGGCGAGGACGGGTCCTTCGACCTCGACGCGGAGGCCGAGGTCGTCACCGCGGGCAGCGATGGCGCGGCCGGCGCTGCGACCACCGCCCCGACCCCCTCCCCCGTGGCCACGGTGCTGGTGCCCGCCCCCGCGGCAGCGCCGCGGCTCGAGAAGCGCCCCTGGGGCTACGACCACCCCGAGGGCCGCAGCTCCTTCGTGCGCCGGGCGGAAGCCGTGGCGGTGGCCGCGCAGGGCTGGCGAGGCCGCCTGAACCGGGTGGGGCTGCACCTGGCGCCCGGCGCCGCCGAGCGCGCTGAGCTGGCCGACGTCCGGGCCCTGTCGCAGCAGTGGGCGGGGCCGCGCACCGTCGTCGTCGTCAACCCCAAGGGCGGGGCGGGCAAGACGCCGAGCACGGCGATGCTGGCCGCCGTCCTCGCCCGCCACGGCGGCGGCAGCGTGCTGGCCTGGGAGAGCAGCCAGACCCGCGGCACCCTCGGCTGGCGCACCGAGCAGGACGCCCACACGGGCACCTCCAGCGACCTGCTCCCGCGGGTGCCCGCGCTGCTGGGGCGGGGCTCCGGGGTGGCCGACCTCGCGCCCTACGTGCACCACCAGCACGAGGACCGCTACGACGTGCTGCGCTCCCAGCCCCCGGCGCTGGCCAGCGAGCAGCGCATGGACCTGGACGCCGTGGACGCCCTCCACGAGCTGGCCACCACCTACTACCGCCTCCTCCTGGTCGACTCCGGCAACGACCAGTCCGAGCCGACCTGGCTGCGGATGATCGAGCGGGCGCACCAGCTGGTGGTGCCGACCACCACGCGCGACGACCACGCCGAGGCCGCGGCCCTGCTGCTCGAGGGCCTGGGCCAGCGGGACGAGCGCTCGGCGGCGCTGGCCGCCTCAGCGGTGGTGCTCGTGACGCAGGCGGATCGCCGCGCCTCGACCAGGGACGTCCGGCGCGTGGTCGACGGTCTGCGCCCCCTCGCCCGCGAGGTGCACGCCGTGCCGTTCGACCCGCACCTCGTGGACGGGCAGCTGCGGTACGACGCCTTGCGCCCCGCGACGCGGCGGACGTGGTTGGCGGCGGCAGCAGCGGTGGGCCGCGGCCTCTGACGCAGCGGACGGCGGCCGTCTGGCACGATCGGGCGGACGCGCCGCGGTAGCTCAGCCGGTCAGAGCAGGGGACTCATAATCCCTGGGTCGTGGGTTCGAGCCCCACCCGCGGCACATGATCACCGTGCCGTGCGACCCGGCGCTGGTGGAGGGGCTGCAGACACTGACGCTGCGAGGGCCGCGACCCTCGATGCCCCCCTGGGCAGGCTTCTCGCCGGAGTGACCCAGGTCACACCAATCGTCCCGTGACGTTTCCGGGCTTCCTGACTCCTACCTCATGTCGCGCACTTCGGGCACCGCCCGGAGGACGACGCAAGAGCCCGACGAGGACCGGCCGACAGGCCGGCAGAGGGAAGGACGGAACCCCATGTCCCAGACCACCACCAGCACCGCCGTCGCTTCGACCAAGCCGGGTGCGCTCACCACGTCCCAGGGCCACACCACGATCGCCGACACCGTCGTGTCGAAGATCGCCGGCATCGCCGCCCGCGAGGTCACCGGTGTCCACAACCTGGGCGGCGGCGCCTCCCGCGCCATCGGCGCCCTGCGCGAGCGCATCCCGGGTGCCACCACCAACCACGCCCAGGGGATCTCGGTGGAGGTCGGCGAGAAGCAGGCCGCCGTCGACATCAACCTCATCGCCGAGTACGGCGTGTCCATCGCCGACCTGGCTGCGGGCGTGCGCCGCAACGTCATCGCCTCGGTGGAGCGCATGACGGGCCTCGAGGTCACCGAGGTCAACATCGAGGTCGCCGACGTCTTCATCCCCTCCGAGGACGACGGGGACGACGAGCCGGCCAAGCCCGCCCGCGTCCAGTGAGCCCCTCGTCCGCCTCGACGCCCGGGGCCGTCCCGGTGGCCGCTCCCGCAGCGGCCACCACCCCGGGCGCCGTCGACGACGCCGCCGCGGCTGACGCAGTGGTCGAGACGGTGCTCGGCGTCCCCGGGGTCGCGGCCCTGTCCGCCGGTCCCGCAGGGTCAGCAGCGACGCTGCTGCCCGGGCGCCGGATCGACGGCGTGGCCCTGCGTCCCACCGGCACCGAGGTGCACGTGGCCGTCAGGTACGGCGTCGACGTCCGTGCCACCGCCCGCGCGGTGCACGACGCGGTCGCCGCCCTCGGCACCGCAGTGCCCCAGCCGGTGAACGTCCACGTGGAGGACGTCTTGGCGCGCTGACCGCGCCACCCCGGCGCCAGCGCCGGACCTGAGCGGGCGGGTCGCCACGGCGGCCCGCCCGCCCCTGTGCCCCGAGGGTCTCGGGGCTCCCAGACCGAGTCGGAGGAGACACCATGAACAGCTCTGTCCCCGCTTCCTGGGCCGGCGCCCTCGCCGGTCTGCTCCTGGCCATCGCCGCTGCGGTCGGAGGGTTCGGCGCCCTGGTCGGCGCCCTCGTCCTCGGCGTCATCGGCTGGCTCGTCGGCGCCCAGGCCGAAGGCCGCATCGACGTCCTCGGCGCCCTCGGCCGCCGCAGCCGCGGCTGACGGGAGGCCCCGCATGAGCACCGCATCCCTGCAGCAGGACCGCGAGGTCGACTTCTCAGACCTGACGGTGGCGGGCCAGGCTCCGACCGCAGCGGACGCCGCCGACCGCGGTCAGCTCGAGGTGGCTGAGCGCGTGGTGGTGGCCATCGCCCGCGCCGCCGCCATGGAGGTCCCCGGGGTGGCCACCCCCTCCCAGAACAAGAGCGCCTCCAAGGCCGCTGGCGGCGTCAGCGGCATCACCAGCCAGATCGGCGACCAGCTGACCTCCGCGGTGGGACGCACCCTGCCCCGGGCCTCCGCCCAGGTCGCCGGCGACCGCGCCCGCCTCAGCGTCGAGATCGCCCTGCTGTGGCCCCACTCCGCAGCCACCGTCGCCGCCGCCGTGCGCGAGCACGTCGCCACGCGCCTGCGCGAGTACGCCGCCACCACCACCGACACCGTCGCCGTCACCATCTCCACCGTCGTGCGCGACCAGCGCACCACCACCACCAGGAGGGTCCAGTGAGCACCCCCACCCAGACCCGCCAGTCCCAGACCAGCCAGACCAGCCAGGCCGGTCAGGCCAGTCGGGCGAGCGCCCCGCTGCGCCCGGCTCCCCTGCCCACCGGCGCCGGGCGCATCGGCTGGCTCGGGCCCCTGCTGGCCGTCCTGCTCCTGGGCGTCGCCGTGCTGCTGGGCCAGGACGCCTGGGTCCGCCTCAACGGCGTCCAGAGCTCCTGGCTCGGATCGGTCATCTCCGCCCTGAACGGCCTGGCCCCCTCTGCGGCCCTGGCCGTGCCCGCCGCCATCGCCATCATCATCGGCCTCCTTCTCCTGCTGGCGGCCTTCTCCCGCCGCAAGCGCAAGGCCCTGGTCCTGCGCGGAGACCTCGGCGCCCACCTGACCACCCGCGACGTGGCCCGCCTGGCCTCCGGCGCCGCCCGCCAGGTCGACGGGGTCCTGGACGCCTCCGCCTCGGCCACCCGCCGCAAGGTCACCGTCGAGGTCACCACCACCGGTGATGGCGCCACCCGCGGCGCGGTGCAGGCCGATGTCCAGCGGGCCCTGTCGGCCCTGGCCGACGCCCCGAAGGTCACCATCAACGCCAAGGAGGCGAGCTGATGAGCCGCAAGACCGCAGGCTTTGACCGCCTGGCCGTCTTCGTCGTCGGCCTGGTCCTGCTCGCCGGTGGCGCCCTGGTGGGCGCCTGGGCCTTGAACCTGCTGCCCCAGCTGGGCGTGCCCGCCTCAGCGGTCCCCCAGAAGATCTCCACCGCTGGGGCCACCGACCTCACCGGGGCCTCGTGGTGGGCCTACGCCACCGCCGCCGCCGCCGTGGTGCTGGGCCTGGCCGGCCTGTGGTGGCTGCTGGCCCACATCCCCCACCGCGGCGCCGACCCGGTGCGCCTTCCCGGTTCGTCGGCCGCGGGGACCCTGGTCCTGGACGGGGACGCCGCCGTGGCGGTGGCCGCCCAGGTCATCTCCGAGGTGCCCGGGGTGCGCTCGGCCAGCGGGAAGATGGTCTCCGAGCGCGGTCAGCTGATCGCCGAGCTGGACGTGGTCGCTGACCCCGAGGTGGACCTGGTCGCCCTGGACCACGCCATGGTCGCCGCCAGCGCGGACCTGAACACGGTCCTGTCCCGCGCGGACGTGCGCGGCCGGGTCCACGTGGCCATCGCCCGCCGCTCCAAGGGCCTGACCCGCGTCGCCTGACCCGCACCAGACCGCACCCGCGGCAGCACAGCCCCGGACGCCTCATGGCGTCCGGGGCTGTCGCCTTCCCGGGGCACCCCGGGTCCCGCGCCTCAGCGGTCGGCGCGCAGCAACCCCATGACCACCACGTCCTCGTAGGCGCCGCGCACCCAGGCGTGCTCGCGTCGTCGTCCTTCTTCCACGAAGCCGACCTTCGCGTAGGCGCGCAGCGCGCCGGTGTTCGACGCGATGGCCTGCAGGTGGATGCGCCGCAGGTTGCGGCGGGTGAAGCCGAACTCCACCAGCTGCCGCAGCGCCTCGGTGCCGACACCCCGCCCGCGGTGCCCCGCCGCGAGGCTGATCCCGGCCTCGGCGTGGCGGGCGAGCGCGTCGAAGCCGAACAGGGTGGCGCTGCCGACGGGCTCGCCGTCCACGTCGACGACGAAGAAGACGTCGTCGCGGTAGCTCGTGGCCGCGGCCGTCGCCTGCGCGTCGTACCGCTGGCGGGGCACGGGACCGGGAGCGCTCGGGTCGCGCTCCTCCCACGTGTCCAGGTCGGAGGCGATGCCGTAGAGGACGTCCAGGTCGGCCGGGGTGCGCGCGCGGAGCGTGACGACGGGTGCCTCAGCCATCGCTGCACCGTAGCCGCCGGTGCTCGCCACCCCCGCACGCGGCGCATCGGCGCCGCCGGCAGCGACTTCGTCCAGCCCCTTGATCCCGTGGTGGACGCGGGAGCACGCTCGGCCGGTGGACCTCCCCCGCCTGCTGGCGCCCACCGCTGCCACCGCCCTGCTCGCCGCCGCAGCCGTGGCGCTCGCGCCCGCTGCGTCGGCGCACGGCAGGCACCACACCGGCTCAGCGGCCGCGGGTCTGCCGGCGGCGGCGTCCGTCGTCCCCAGGCTCGCCGGGGGCGTCACCGTCACGGCGGACGCCGGCGCCTCGGTGCCCACGTCCGCGAGCGCCGACTGGACCGTCCCGGCGTGCAGCGGCACCGTCTACGCGACCTTCATGCTCACCCAGCGCACCGCCGACGGTGGCCGGTCGGTGTACCTGCAGGACAAGGGCGCGCGCGCCTACCCCTGCCAGGCTGCTGCGCAGACCATCACGGTCCGGTACGGCGCTGCGGACCCCGCCCAGGGCGCGCTGACCGCGGGTGACGTGGTCCTCACCACCACCACGTACGCGGCGGCCTCCGGGGGGCGGCAGACCAGCAGCACCAGCACCACCGCACGTGCCGTCGTGAGCGCCACCGGGCTGCCCGAGGCGACGAGCGTGGTCCCGCGCTTCCTGCAGGGCGTCTCGCTGCACGCGGACGCGGGCAGCCCCACCGGCGTCAGCGCGGCCGCCCGCTGGGTGGTGCCGGCGTGCACCGGCACGGTCCGCGCGGCGTTCACGCTCTTCCAGGACGGCGAGACCCGCCCGCGGGCCGCGCAGGGCGACGGCCCCGCGGACTTCCCGTGCAGCCCCGCGGACCAGGTGGTCACCGTCGTCTACCGGCCCACCACCGCGGGCTCCCCCGCGCTGCACGCCGGACGCGCGGACGCGTGGGTGGACACCTACGGCTCCCGCAGCGGCGGAACCGGCGAGCCGCTGCAGTCAGCGCAGACGGCTGTGGCGGTCCGCTGACCCGTGGTGGGCGTCAGCTCTCCCCTCGGCCAGCGAGGCTCCGCGGCTCAGGACCCCCACCGGGTGAGGAACCTCGCCCGGCTAGGTTGAGGAGCCGTGACCGCGACCGTGCTCGACCCGTCCCCGGTGGCCGCGGCCTTCCGCGACCAGGTCCGCGCTGACGTCCAGCGCCTCGCCGAGCAGGGGCGCTCGCTGCGCGTGGTCGGGCTCATCAGCCAGGAGAAGGGCCCTGCGGCCACGTACGCGCGGTACGCCCAGCGGGGGTTCGAGGACGTCGGCATCGAGCTGGACCTGCGCCGCACCACCGCGGCGCAGGCGGAGGCGGCCGTCGCCGCGGCCAACACCGACGCCGACGTGGACGGACTGTTCCTCTACTACCCGCTCACCGACCGCACCGGCGACCGGTGGCTGCGCGAGCTGGTGGACCCCCGCAAGGACGTCGAGGGCATGCACTCCTTCTGGGGGCGGCTCCTGTACGAGAACACCCGCTTCGTGGACCCCGAGCGCACGGTCCGGGCGATCCTGCCGTGCACGCCGCTGGCCGTCCTGAAGCTGCTCGAGGCGGCGGGCCTGCACAGCGACCGCGAGAACGCGCCGCTGGAGGGCGTGACCGCGTGCGTCATCAACCGCAGCGACGTGGTGGGCCGCCCGCTGGCGGCGATGCTCGCCAACGACGGCGCCCGCGTGCACTCCCTGGACCTGTCGGGGCCGCTGACGTTCGAGCCCGCGATCGGCCGTCACGCGCACGACGTGCGGGCCTCCGACGTCGACCGCCGCGCGGCGCTGGCCCAGGCCGACGTGGTCATCTCGGCGGTGCCCTCGCGCGACTTCGAGCTGGTCCGCGGCGAGGAGGTCAAGGAGGGGGCGATCTGCGTGGACGTCGCCGAGTACACCAACTTCGCCCCGTCCGTGCAGGAGGTGGCACGCGTCTTCGTGCCGCGGGTGGGTCCGCTGACCATCGCGATGGCGGCGCGCAACCTCGTGCGGCTGGCGTCGGCGCGGCAGCCCCGGAGCTAGCTGCCCGCCCTGCGCCAGCGGAGCCTCCGCGCGCGCCGCCGCAGCGGGTGCTGCCACAGCAGGTCCTCCGGCTCGGCGTGCGTGAGGTACAGGTAGACCGACGCGGCCGCCCACGCGACCTCCGTGTCCTCGGTGAGCGCGTCGGCGGTCGGCACGTCCAGCCCCCGCGCCCTCCCCCACGCCGCCCCGTCGGCCGTGTGGTCGCCGGAGTAGCCGAGCGCCGGCACCTCCTCCTGGGCCCGCGCCAGCAGGCTCGAAGCGATCCCGCGGCGCCGGTGCGCGGGCGCGGTGTGGACCAGCTCGACGTCCTCGTCGAAGGCGAGGAACGCGACCGGGACCAGGGCACCGCGGCGGCGCTCGAAGGCCGCGAGCAGCCGGCAGGTGGTGAGGTCGCGGGCGTCGACCTCCGCGCACACCAGTCGGCGCACGAGCCCACCTCCCCCTGCGAGCGCGGCGGACGCCGGTGGTGCGGATGATGCCCCCGCAGCGGTGCCCTGTCGACGTCCCACGCCGGGCCGACCGAGACGACCCCGCTGGTCCTCCCGCGGGAGGAGGGCCGCCCGGTGCACGGAGCCTCGCGGTGGACGCGCCGTCCCGGGGACCCGAAGCACCATCACGACGACGGTGGCCGGCGCGGCGAGGAGGACGGCGTGGACGCAGCGGTGCGGCCGACGGGCGGCTGCAGCTGCGGCGGGGGCAGGGGTGGGCGCTGGCCCTGACCGCCGCCGCGGTGCTGGGACTGGCGGCCCTGGTGGGCGGCACCGCCGTCGTCGTCCATCACCGCGCGGTGAGGTCCCGGGCCACCGAGCCGGACCTCGCCGGCGGCTAGCGTGGTGGCGTCACCGAGGACGACCAAGACGGAGCGCGCCGTGACCTCCCAGCAGAGCGCCGACCAGACCGCCGACCAGAGGCTCGCCGTCTGGAGCACCCTGGACGACCCGCGCGTGCTGCGCCTGCTGCTCGCCGCCCGCCCAGGGTGGGTGGTGCTCGACGCCCAGCACGGCGCGTGGACTGACCGCTCCCTCACCGACGTCCTGCTCTCGCTGGAGACGGACGTGCCCGTGTGGGTGCGCCTCGCGGACGACCGCGCCAGCGGCATCGGCCGCGCGCTGGACGCGGGCGCCGCCGGCGTCGTCGTCCCCCTGGTCGAGTCGCCCGAGCAGGCCGCGGCTGCGGCCGCGGCCTGCCGCTACCCGCCCCGGGGCCGTCGCAGCTTCGGTCCGATGCACGGCCTGGTGGGACGCACCGCGCCGAGCACGTCCGAGGCGGACGCCGCGGTGCGCTGCGCCGTCATGGTGGAGACAGCGGCGGGCCTGGCGCGCGCGGCCGACATCGCCGCGGTCCCCGGGGTCGACATGGTGTTCGTGGGCCCGAACGACCTGTCGCTCTCGCTGGGCACCACGCTGGACGCGCTGCTCGCCGACGACGGCGAAGGCGCACCGCTGCCGGCCGTGGTCGCCGCGTGCCGCGCGGCGGGCGTGCGCGCGGGCGCGTTCGGGGGCGGCGCCGAGCGCGGCCGCCGTCTGCTGGAGCTGGGGTTCACCGACGTGGTGGTCGCCACGGACACCGGGCTGATCAGCGCCGCTGCCGTCGCCGCTGTCGGGTGACCGCCGCCGGCCAGCTGTCTCCCGTCCGGGTGCGGCGCTGCCGGTCAAGGCGGTGCAGCGGCGGACCGATGCCTCTGGCGTGCTGAACTCCGTCGGGTCACGCCTGGGCGCCGCCTTCGCCGCGCTGACGGCCCTCACCGTCCTGTGCGGCGGCACCGGGCTGTGGGCGCTGCAGCAGGAGCAGCAGCGCAGCGAGTCGCTCGCAGCGCTCCAGGTGACCGCGCGCAAGGCGGAGCGCATCGAGTACTACAACACCGACGTCTCCGGCTGGCAGGCGTACGTCTACGCCCAGGCCGTGACGGACGGCGTGCCGTCGCTGGCCACCAACACCTACAACGTGGACGGGCTCGCCACCTCCCGCAAGGAGGGTGACGCCCTGCTCGCCAGCTTCAGCGCCGGTGAGCTGTCCCCCGGCGAGGAGGCCTCGCTGGGGAAGGTCCGCGACCTCTGGACCACGTACTTCCAGGAGACCGACGAGCTCCTGGAGCTCACCCGCACCGACACCCCCGCGTCGAGCCGACAGGCGTACGACGTGCTGAACGGTCCGCTGGACACCAGCTGGCAGCAGCTGAACGAGGCCACGGGCACCCTGGTGGGCCAGCTCGACGAGCGCACGAAGGCCGCCCACGAGGCCACCGACGCCGCCACGCGCCGGCTCCAGCTGCTGCTCCTGCTCACCACCGTCCTGGCCGTGGTCCTGGCGGCCGTGGCCGCCCCCCGGGTGACACGCTCGATCACCGGCCGGCTCACCGCGGTGGTGGGAGTGGTGCGGGGGCTGGCCGAGGGCCGCCTCGACCAGCGCGCCCCCGTGGGGCGGCGGGACGAGATCGGGGTCCTGGCCACCGCCACCAACGAGTCCCTGGACACCTTCTCCGCGCTGGTGCGCGGGCTCACCACCGACGCGCGGACCCTCAGCTCCTCCGTGGCCGGGCTGCGCTCCTCCGCCGTCCAGCTGTCCCAGGAGGCGACGACGACGTCGGCGACCACCGCCGAGGTGGCCGGCACCACCGACCGCATCAGCGCGGACATCGCCACCGTGGCGGCCGCCGGGGAGCAGATGACCGCGGCCATCCAGTCCATCTCGGAGTCGACCCTGTCGGCGTCCCAGGTGGCCGGAGACGCCGTGCAGGCCGCCGACGCCGCGCAGTCGACCATCGAGCGCCTCAGCACCTCCAGCCGCGAGATCGGCGAGGTGGTCGCCCTCATCACGGCCATCGCGGGCCAGACCGACCTGCTGGCCCTCAACGCCACCATCGAGGCGGCGCGGGCCGGCGAGGCCGGCAGGGGCTTCGCGGTGGTGGCCGACGAGGTCAAGCAGCTGGCGCGCCAGACCGCCGAGGCCACCGACCAGATCACCGCCAAGGTCAGCGCCACCCGGGTGGACGCCGAGGCCGCCGGCAGCGCGCTGCGCGGCATCGGCCAGGTCATCACCCGCATCGACGCCCTCCAGGGCACCATCGCCGCGGCCGTGGAGGAGCAGGCGGCGACCACCGCCGAGATGGTCCGCACCGTCTCGGCCGTGGCCCGCGGCAGCGAGCAGATCGCGCGGACCGTGTCCGACGTGGCCGCCACGGCGCAGGACACCACGCGCACCGCCGCGGACACCGAGGCGGTCACCTCCGAGGTGGCCGCCGTGGCGGAGTCGCTCGAGCGAGCCGTGGCCACCTTCCGCCTCTGAGCCACCGGGCGGCGGGAGGCAGGCGGCAGGCGGCAGGCAGCGGCCGGGAGGCACCCGGCGCGGCCGCGGGTCGGCAGTGCCGAGGCGTGCGACCCTGGTGGAGCGCGCACCTGCGCGCACGCCGTCGAAGGGGGCGGGCACCGTGGCTTCCGACGGACCTGCGCACGACGACCGCTCCTCGCGGGAGCAGCTGCGGCGCCAGCACGACGAGACCGTCGAGCGGCGGGCCTCCGACGCCGTGCAGCGCCGCCGTGCCGCGGTGGACCTGTGGCGCCACCAGCGCGACGACGAGGACCGCCGCCGCCAGGAGGGTGAGCAGCAGCGCACCGCCGAGCGCCGCGCCCGCGACGAGCAGGTGCGCCTGCGCCACGCCGCCGAGGACGAGGAGCGGCGCCGGCAGCGGGTGCTGGAGACCGCCCTGCGCCGCGAGCGCGTGGTGGCGCACCTGGCGCGCTCCGACCCAGCGCGCCAGGAGGACCTCCTGCGCGCCCACGAGGACGTCGAGCGGGCACGGGTGAAGTGGCAGGAGGCCGACGCCGTGCGCCGCCAGTGGCCCTCGCGCTGGCCGTGGTGAGCGCGGCGCCGGGCGCCGGCGGGGCGCCGCCGGACTTCGTGCGAGCACCGAACCAGGCCGACCGGCCGGAGGTCTACGAGCTCGAGAACACCGCGATGGACCCCTCGGGCCTGGTGCTCGACGCCCTGCGCGAGCTGGCCCCGTGGCGGGGCCGCAGGCTGCTCGACCTCGGCTGCGGTGCGGGGTACTGGCTGCCCGGGTACACCGCCGAGGCCGCGGAGGTGGTCGGGGTGGAGCCCGACCCCTCGCTGCTGCCCCTGGCGGCCGCCCGTCCGGGGGGTGCCCGGGTGCTGCAGGGGTCGGCCGAGCACCTGCCGCTGCCGGACGCCAGCGTCGACGTGGTGCACGCGCGCTTCGCCTACTTCTTCCCGCCGGGCTGCGACGCCGGGCTCGCGGAGGTCCGCCGCGTGCTGCGCCCGGGTGGGTCGCTGGTGGTGGTCGACAACGACCACCGCGCGGGCGAGTTCGCCGAGCTGCTCGCCGCCAGCCCGTGGGCCGCCTACCAGGGGGCCGCCGGTGCGACGGACGCGTGGTGGGCCCAGCGCGGGGCCGTGCGCCGCGAGGTCATGAGCAGCTGGGACTTCCAGCGCCGCGCGGACCTCCAGGCGGTGCTGCGGCTGGAGTTCCCGCCGCAGGTCGCCGGCCCGTGGCTGGCGGCGCACCCGGGTGCCCTGTCGCTGAGCTACGGCTACGTCCTCTTCTGCGTCACCGCCTGAGCGTCCCAGCCGGCCACGCGCAGCACGGCGGCGGCCACCTCGGCGGGGCCCATCCCGTCGACGTCCACCACGTGGTCGTCGACCCCGGCCGCCTCCAGCACCCCGTGCAGCTCGGCGCAGCGGTCCAGGTGCCACCGCAGCCCGTCGTCGTCGGCGTGGCGGGCCTGGAGGCGCTCCCGCACGGTGGCGACGTCGGCCCGGAGCCGCACCACCACCAGCGGCGACTCGAGCGCCCGCTCGCACCGCTCGCGGGAGGCGCGGTCCTCCAGCACCCCGGCCAGCACCAGGCGCTGGGCGCCGGCGCGGCGGAGGTTGGCGGCCACGTCCCGCAGGTTGGCCAGCGCGAGCTCCTGCTGGAACGGGTCGTGCGCGGGGGCCGGCCAGGCCCGGCGCAGCTCGTCGAGGTCCACCCGGGCGTGGGCGGCGCCCCGCTGGTCGAGCAGGTGGCCCAGCTGCTCGGCGGTGGTGGACTTCCCCGCGCCGACGGTGCCGTTGAGCAGCAGCGCCGCTGCCGGGCGGGTGGGCTCAGGCGGCCTGGGCGCCTCCCCGCCGGCGAGGGCCGCCGCCCCGGTCCGCACGGCGTCGCGCCAGACGGGCGGCACCCACGCGAACCCGCCGCCGTCGACCAGGGCCAGGGCGTGCGCGGCGACCTCCTCGGGCGCCATCCCCTCCGGGGACATGCCCGTGCGGACGAGGTCGGGGCAGACGGCGTGCACGCGCACCGGGGTCCCCTCCAGCGCCATCGCCGCGTGCCGGGCGACGGCGAGGACGGCGTGCTTGGACGGCCCGTACGCGCCACCGCCCCCGAAGACGGCGGCCCCCGCGAGCGAGGCGGTGATGACCACGTGCGCGGGCTCCCCGGTCGCGAGCAGCCGCGGCACGAAGGCCCGCAGCCCGTTGACCACCCCGCCGAGGTTGATGTCGAGCACGCGGCGCCAGTCCTCGGCGGGCACCTCCCACGGCGCCCCCAGGTGCTCGCCGAGGACGCCGGCGTTGAGGAACAGCCAGCGCGCGTCGGGCGCGCTGCGCGCCAGCTGCTCGACCTGGGCGGGGTCGGCGACGTCCACCCGCTCCGCCCGGCCCCCGGTCTGGGCGGCCACGGCCCGGGCGGCCCCGAGGTCGACGTCCGCGACGACGGGCCGCACGCCCCGGTCGCCGAGCGCACGGGCGAGGGCGGCGCCGATGCCGCTGCCGCCGCCGGTGACCACCGCCACCGCTCCTGAGGACGACGACCAGGACGACGACGAGGACGTGCGGGGGGCTCCGGCGCGGGTCGTGATCACCGGCCCATGCTGCCGGACCCACCCGGTGGACGCTCGGGTCGCCGAGGGCGCCTTGCGGTGTAAGGCTCGACCTGAGGGGCCCTGGCCCCGCCGACCACGACCCCGTCGACGCACCTCGTCGACCGATCTCCGGGAGACGCCGTGCCCTTCCTGCTCGCCACCAGCTTCCGCCGCTGGCTGCTCCTGTCCGTCGCCGTGCCCGTCGGCGCCGCGGTGGCGCGCAAGGCCGCCCGCAGCATCGAGGCCCGCCGCGGCCCCAGCGTGGTGACCAAGGGCCTGACCAAGGCCGCTGACGCCGCGCAGCGCAGCAAGAAGGGCCGCAAGGGACGCCGGGACCGCACGGGCCGCTGACGCGGCGCCGCCGCCCGAGCGGTTCCCGCGCCACCCACCACGGGGCGCTGGACCGGCAAGGACTCCCCTACGGTGGGAC
This sequence comes from Quadrisphaera sp. RL12-1S, assembly GCF_014270065.1. NCBI lineage: Bacteria > Bacillati > Actinomycetota > Actinomycetes > Kineosporiales > Kineosporiaceae > Quadrisphaera > Quadrisphaera oryzae. The sequence goes on from NZ_JACNME010000008.1 coordinate 33,085, forward strand.
GCGTGTCCGACGCTCCTGAGCCCCTGCGCGGCAGCGGTGACGGCGACGTCCGGAGCGGCCCCGCGGCGGCACCGGAGGACGAGGAGGCGCTGGTCGAGGAGGAGGAGCGGGCCCTGCGGCGCGCGGCAGAGCTCCGCGAGCAGCTGGAGCCCGTCGGCAGCGCCGAGCAGGCGCGGCTGGAGCAGGAGCAGGACCGGCTCGCCGACCGGCTCGACGCGCTGGCCGACGCCTTCGACACCGAGGCCGAGCGCCGCGACCGCGCGGCGGAGGCCCGCGACACCCGGGCCCTCGTCCGTGACCGCGCCGCCGCCGAACGCGCCGCCGCGGCGGGGCTGCCCGACGCCGGGGCGCTGGACCGCCAGCACGCGGCGGTGGCCCGCGACTGGGCGGCCAGCGACCGCGTCGAGGCCCGCACCGACCGGCGCCGGGCGGCGCGGGCCCGGCGCGCGGCTGCCGACGAGCGCCGCGCCGCCACTACTGAGAGTCATGACGGCGAGACGCAGGATGACGACGCGCCGAGCTGATCCGCTGACCCCCGGACCGAGCGGGGACGTGCGGCCGCCCCGGCGGGTGGAGCGCCCGGGGCGCCCCTAATCTCGAGGGGTGGAGCGAGCGTCGACCGTCCTCGACGCGGTCCCCAGCTCCATCGCAGCCGCCCGTGCGGTGGTGCGCGAGCGCTGCCGCGCGTCCGGCGCATCCGGCCTGTCCACCGACCTCGCCGTCCTCCTCACCAGCGAGGTGGTCACCAACGCCGTCCTGCACGCCGCCAGCCGCGCGCGGCTGAGCGTCATCGCCACGACCGAGACGATCCGGGTGGAGGTCGGCGACGACAGCACGGAGCTGCCGCAGGTGCTGCGGCTGCGCCGCGGCTCCCCGCACGGTCGGGGCATGGCGCTGCTGGAGGACCTCGCTGACGCGTGGGGTGTGCAGGAGGAGCCCGGCGGCAAGGTCGTCTGGTTCACCCTGTCCAGCGACCGCCACCTCTGAGGCCCGCGTGGGCCCTACCGTCGACGCCGCGTCACCGGCGGACCTGGAGCGGCTCCTCGCGCTCTGGGCGGCGGCGTTCCCGGGCCAGCCCGCCCCCGACCTCGCCCGAGCGCTCGACGAGGGGCGCGCGGTGGTCCTGCGCGGCCCGGACGGTGTCACCGCGGCTGCCCTGTCCAGCTCCGTCGACGCCCGCCCGCGGGAGAGGCGGCTGACGCTGCTGGCCGCGGACCTGGAGTCCTGGCTGGACGCGGAGCGGGCCGCCACCACGCCGGGCGGCCGGCTCGGGGCGGGCGTCGACTACTGGCACGTCACCGTGCGTGAGGACGCTGCGCTCTCCCTCGAGGGGGTGCGGCGCGCTGGCTACGCCCTCGCCAGCCGCTCCTGGGGCGCCCGCCTGGACGTCGACGACGACGACCTGCACGTCCTCCACCGCCGGGCGCAGGCAGCTCTCGGCAGAGGCCTGCGCCTGCACCGGCTCGACCGCGCTGACGCGGGTCCGGCCCACCGGCTGCTGCGGAGCTGCCGCGCCGACTTCCCCGCCACCCCGGCGACACCGCCCCCCGACCACGACCTCGACGACGTGGTGGCCGCTCTGACCGGCCCGGGGCGCGTCGGGTACGGCGCGACCGCCTCCGCCGCCGCGGGCGGCGGTGGCCGCCTGGTCGCCGTGACGCTGCTGGAGGTCGACGAGGACGGCCGCAGCGCGGACACCGACCTCACGGCGGTCGCTGCGGACCAGCGGGGGCGCGGCGTCGCCACCGCCCTGAAGGCGTTCGCCGTCGTCGACCTCGCCTCGCGCGGGGTGCGGACGTTCCGCACCGGCGGGGCCGAGGTCAACGAGGCGTCCCTGCGGGCCAACCGCCGGCTGGGCTACCGGGTCGAGCCGCTGTGGCTCACCTGGTCGCGCCCCGCCGGCTGAGCGCCTGCCCAGACCGAGGACGAGACCCGAGGAGCAGGCCCGGCGTCAGGCCTCCACCGAGACGTCGGTGAGGGGCTTGGAGCAGCACAGCAGCACCTTGCCCATCGTCACCTCGCGCGGACGGATGCCGCCCTGGTGCTGCATGTCGACCTCGCCGTCCACCAGCGTGGTCTTGCAGGTGCCGCAGACGCCCTCGCTGCACGAGGACGGCGGGGTCAGACCGGCGCGGAACGCCGCCTGCAGGATCGTCTCGTCGCGTCCGCAGCGGATGGAGCGACCGCTGCGCGTGAACTGCACGGCGAAGCCCTCCTCCGCCTCGGCGGGGGCACCGGCGGAGTCACCGGCAGAGGCGTCGGCCACGCGCTCGACGTCCGGGGCGTCGAGCGAGGGCTCCGCGGAGGCGTCGCCCAGGTCGAGCCGCTCGAAGCTGAACGTCTCCTGGTGGTACTGCTCCGCCGGCAGCCCGGCGGCGAGCAGCGCGGCGCGGACGGCGTCCATGTACGGCGGCGGCCCGCAGACGAAGACCTCCCGGTCGGCGAAGTCCGGCACCGCGGCGGTGAGCATCGGGCCGTCCAGCTGGCCGACGAGCCCGGACCAGCCGGGCTCGTCACCGGTCTCCGCGACCACGTGCTCCACCCGCAGCCACGGGTGCAGCGCCTCCAGGGCCTCGAGCTCCCGGCGGAAGATGATGTCCGCGGGAGTGCGGGCGCTGTGCACGAAGACCACGTCGGCGTCGCGGCCGAGGTCGGCCAGCGTCCGCGTCATGGACATCAGCGGCGTGATGCCGCTGCCGGCGGACAGGAACAGGTACCTGCCCGACGGGTGGCGGCTGTGGCTGAACACGCCCAGCGGCGGCTGCACCCGCAGGGCGGTGCCGGGCCGCACCGTGTCGTGCAGCCACGGGGAGACCACCCCGCCCGGCTTGCGCTTGACCGTGATGGACAGCGCGTGGGGCCGGGTGGGCGGGGAGGAGACGGTGTAGGAGCGCAGCACCTCGGTGCCGTCCACGTCCAGGCGCAGGGTGATGAACTGCCCCGGCTCGAAGTGGAACAGGTGCGGCTGCGGGGAGGCGAAGGTGAACGTCTTCACGTCGTGCGTGACGTCCAGCACCGCCTGGCAGACGAGCAGCGACTCGTCCTCCTCGTCGCCCCAGGTGGTCAGGCCGCCGGGGTGGGGCGGGGCCTGCGGGGCCGGCGCGGCCCCGGTGGTGGGGGCGGTCGCGGCGCTGGTCATGCGGTGGCCTCCACGCCCAGGTGCTCGCGCAGGCGGGTGACGTACCAGTTCACGAAGCCCTCGACCTGGTCCTCGACCATCGAGTACGGACCGGGCACGTAGCTCGGGTCGCCGCAGCCGATCTGGGTGTTGGTCACCAGCACCCGGTCCTGGTCGTTGGTGGCGTTCCAGACGGTGCACAGGCTCTCGAGGTCGTAGTCCACGCCCTCCTCCGCGTCCGGGTGCACCAGCCAGGTGGTGCGCAGGACGCTGGTGGTGGGCGACGTGGGCATCACCGAGAAGACCACGGCGTGGTCGCCCAGGAAGTGGAACCAGCTGTTGGGCTGCATGTGCAGCGACAGGTCGCCGAAGGCGGCGTCCTTGACCTCGCCGATGAGCTTGGAGCACACGGCGGCGCCGTTCTCGGCGAAGGACTTGCCCTCGCCGTCCAGCGGCAGGTGCGAGAGCTGGAAGCCGACCTGGCGGGTGTCCAGCTGCATGTGGTCCTGCAGCGGCGTGCCCTGCTCGCGGCGCTTCTCGGCGAGGGCGTCCGCGGCCTTCGTGTACCTGTCGAAGAGCGGCTTGAGACGAGGGGTGATGTCCTCCTCGTCGTAGGCGAAGATCGGGAAGTAGGCGCTGGTGAGCTCGGGGTGGCCGTCGCAGTGGTAGCACTCGCGGTTGTTCTCCATGACGAGCTTCCAGTTGCCCGCCTCCGGCAGGTCCACCTGACGGGCGACCTTGGCCTTGTCCAGCTGGTAGGGCGCCAGGTGCGGCTCGACGATCTTCGCGACCTCGTCGAAGTCCGCCGGGGCCTCGGGTGCCAGGCAGATGAAGACCAGGCCGGCGAGGTTGCGCACGTGCACCGTGCGCAGCGAGAAGCAGGTCTTGTCGAACGTGGGGGGCTGGGACTCGGCGTGCAGCAGCGAGCCGTCGAGGGCGTAGGTCCAGCGGTGGTAGGGGCACACGATGTTGCCCACGAAGCCCTTGTCCTCCAGCAGCCGCGAGCCGCGGTGCCGGCAGACGTTGTGGAAGGCCGCGATCTGGTCGTCGTCGTCGCGCACGACGATGACGGAGGCCTTGCCGACCTCCACGGTGACGAAGTCGCCCGCCTCGGGGATCTCGGCGGCCGCGGCCACGAAGATCCAGTTCTGGGTGAAGATGACGTCGATGTCGAGGTCGTAGACCTCCTGGCTGGTGTAGAAGCCGCCCTCCAGGCTGTAGCCCTTCTGGCGCCGCGCGACCAGCTCAGCGGCGCTCGCACCGGGCGCTGGGGCGGCGGTCGCGGAGGCCGGGCTGCTCGCGGCGGTGGGCGGCGTGAGCTGAGTGGTCATGGGGCTTCCCTTCGGACCGGCTTCTCCGGTGTCGCACGGGCGGGCGCTGTCGGTGGGCCTGGCGGGTCTCGCGGGCGTCATCGCCCGGGAGTTTCATCTGGTGAAACTGTCTCGCTGTGTGGTACGGCAGATCTTGGAACCACGGCCCGGCGCTGTCAAGGGGTGCCGCCGCGATCCGCAGCAGACTCGCCGAACCGCCGTAGTGTTCCGGGATGCGGAACGACGGCGGTGACAGCAGCGGGGCCACCGGCGGCGCGCGCGAGGGCACGGTCCAGTCGGTGGACCGGGCCGTCTCGCTGCTGCAGGCGCTGGCGGCGCGGGGCCCCTCGGGCCTGACGGACCTGGCGGCGGGGGTGGCCATCCACAAGGCGACGGCGTTCCGCCTGCTCGCCACGCTGGAGGCGCGCGGACTGGTCCAGCAGGACGGTGACCGCGGCCGCTACCGGCTCGGTCCCTCCGCCGGCCAGCTGGCCGCCGGGGCGGCGGGCGCCCAGGACGTCACCGCCCTGTGCCGCCCCCTGTGCGCCCAGCTGGCCGAGGAGGCCGGCGACACCGTGAACCTCGTGGTGAGCGACGGCGTGCAGATCACCACCGTCGACCAGGCCGCCGGCAGCGCCATCGTGGCCAGCACCGACTACGTGGGGCGCCGCGGTCCCCTGCACGCCACCGCCGCGGGCAAGGTGTTCCTCGCCGAGTGGCCCGAGCAGCACCTGGCGGACCTGTGCCGCGCCGGCCTGGAGCGGTTCACCGAGCACACCCTGGTGGACCGCGCGGCCCTGGGCGAGGACCTCCGCAAGGTGCGCGAGCGCGGGTGGGCGGTGGCCCAGGAGGAGCACGAGGCGGGCCTGGTGGTGGTGGGGGCGCCCGTGCGGGGCGCCGACGGCGCGGTGGTCGCCGCGATGACCGTGGGGGGCCCCACGTACCGGATGACCCCTGAGTCGCTCCCCGGGACCGCGGCCCGCGTCGTGGCGGCGGCGACCCGGGCCTCGTGGCGCCTGGGCGCGGTCAAGCCCGGCTGAGCCGGCGGCAGAGCACCGCCGGCACCGGGCCTCGCCACGGCTCAGTCCGCGACCGGGACCCGCCGCGCGGCCGCGGCGTCCTCGGCCTCGACCACCGAGACCGTCCGGCTGGACGCCGCCGGGGCGGCGGGCGGCACCGCGGGGAACTGCCCGGTGACCGGGGCCTTGTCGCCGCGCAGGTCCTTCAGCAGGGCCCAGCACAGCAGCACCATGACCACGAGGAACGGGGTCGCGGCGATGATCGTGAGGTTCTGCAGCGCCTTGAGGCCGCCCGCGTAGAGCAGGACGACGGCCACCACGCCGGTGATGGCGCCCCAGGAGGCGGTGAGCCAGCGGCGCGGCTCGTCGTCGCCGTGGCTCGACAGGGACGCCATGACGATGCTCGCGGCGTCCGCGCCCGACACGAAGAAGATCGCCACCAGGACGACGACGACGATCGAGGTGAGCCCGGACCACGGGAACAGCGCGAGCAGGTTGAACATCTGCACGTTCTGGTCGTCGCTGGCCAGCACGTCGAGCGCGCCGGTCAGCTGGGCGTTGATGGCGGTGCCGCCGAAGACGGAGAACCAGACCAGGCTCACCAGCGTGGGGATGAGCATGACGCCGACGACGAACTCGCGGATGGTCCGGCCGCGGGAGATCTTGGCCAGGAACGCCCCCACGAAGGGCGTCCAGGACATCCACCACGCCCAGTAGAAGATCGTCCAGGCGGACAGCCACTCCTGGCCGCCGAAGACTCCGGTGCGCAGCGACATGCGCGGCAGCCCGGCGAGGTAGTTGCCGGCGGCGTTGGGGGCCATGTCGAGGATGAACACGGTCGGGCCCACCACGAACAGGAACAGGAGCAGCAGACCGGCCAGCACCATGTTGGTGTTGGACAGGATCTTGACGCCGCGCTCGATGCCGCTGACGGCGCTGATGATGAAGCAGACCGTGAGCACCGCGATGATGCCCACCTGCCAGCCGGTGCTGCTGGCCACGCCGAAGACCTGCGAGAGGCCCCCGTTCATCTGGGCGGCGCCCAGGCCCAGGCTGACCGCCGAGCCGAAGACGGTGGCGAGGATGGCGAGGACGTCGATGGCCTTGGCGGCGCCGCGCCCGCGCGGGCCGCGCAGCAGCGGCGCGAAGGCCGCGGAGAAGCCGCCCGGGCGGCCCTTGCGGTAGCTGGAGTAGGCCAGCGCCAGGCCGACGACGGCGTAGATGGCCCACGGGTGCAGGCCCCAGTGGAAGAGCGTGTACTGCATCGCCTCGTCGGCGGCCGCCGGCGTCCCACCGGTGACGTCGCCCTCCGGCGGGGTCATGAGGTGCGTGACGGGCTCGGTGACGCCGTAGAACATGAGGCCGATGCCCATGCCGGCGGAGAACATCATGGCGATCCAGGAGGCCCGGCTGAAGGCCGGGCGCTCGTCGTCCGCGCCGAGGCGGATCCGGCCGGTGCGGCTGAAGGCCAGGACCAGCGCGAGCGCCACGAACCCGGTGGCGCTGACGGCGAAGGCCCAGCCGAGGTTGCCGGTGATCCAGCCGAGGAGGTCGCTGCTGCCGGAGGCGAGCTGGTCCGGCACGGCGATGCCGACCACCACCAGGGCGACGACGACGACCGCGGAGACCGCGAGCACGGGGGTGTCGACGGGCCTGCGGCGGTGTTCGGACGGGGGGGCTGCGTGGTCGAGCGACATGGTGCGGTCCTCTCACGTCAGGCGGCGCGGCCAGGTCCAGCTGGGGCGGTGAGGAGCACCCTAGGAGCGGAGCGGGCAGCGCTGCCGCGTGTGACCTGGATGTAACACCTTTTCTGATGCATCAGTCTGCGGTCAAGGGGTGCGGACGGTGGGCCCGTCCAGCGACCGCCCAGCGACCGTCAAGCTCTGGACGCCGGAGAGCACCCGCCCTGGTCAGGACGGGTGCTCTCCGGGGGGGCGCTGCGGCGCCCGACGATCAGCGGAAGACGACCGTGCGGTGCCCGTTCAGCTGGACGCGGTGCTGGCAGTGCCACCTCACGGCGCGCGACAGGGCCAGCGCCTCCGCGTCACGCCCGACCGTGGCCAGGGCCGCCGGGTCGTGGGAGTGGTCGATCCGGATGACCTCCTGCTCGATGATCGGGCCCTCGTCCAGGTCCGGGGTCACGTAGTGCGCCGTGGCGCCCACGAGCTTCACCCCGCGGTCGTAGGCCTGGTGGTACGGCTTGGCGCCCTTGAAGCCCGGCAGGAAGGAGTGGTGGATGTTGATGGCGCGGCCCTTGAGCGTGCGGCACGTGTCGTCGGAGAGCACCTGCATGTAGCGCGCGAGCACCACGAGGTCGGCCTCGGACTCCGTCACCAGCTCCAGCAGCCGCGCCTCGGCCTCCGGCTTGGTGGCGGCGGTGATCGGCACGTGGTGGAACGGCAGCCCCGCCGCCTCGGCCATGGGCCGCAGGTCCTCGTGGTTGGACACCACGGCCACGAGGTCGCCGCCCAGGGTGTCCGAGCGCCAGCGGAAGACGAGGTCGTTCAGGCAGTGGCCCATCTTGGACACCATGACGAGCACCCGGGGGCGCTCGCCGCCGCTGAAGCTGACGTCCATGCCGTACTTGGCGGCGATGGGGGCGAAGGCCGCTTCGAGGCGGGCGACGTCGACGTCGCCGTCCACGCTGGCGAAGGCGGTGCGCGAGAACAGGCGACCGCTGTGGGGGTCGTCGAACTGCTGGTGCTCCACGATGTCGTGGCCCTGCTGGTACAGGAACGACGTCACGGCGTTGACGATGCCCGGCTGCTGGGGGCAGCTGAGGGCGAGCACCGCGGTGCGGGGGGCCCCGGAGGCCGGGGCGGCCACCGGGGCGGCAGGTGCGGTCGTGGTCACGAGGTGCCTCCTCAGCACTCGACGATGTTCAGCGCGAGGCCGCCGCGCGCGGTCTCCTTGTACTTGTCCTTCATGTCCGCGCCGGTCTCGCGCATCGTCTTGATGGCCTTGTCCAGCGGGACGTGGTGCGCTCCGTCGCCGCGGACCGCCATGCGCGCCGCGGTGATGGCCTTCACGGAGCCGACGGCGTTGCGCTCGATGCAGGGGATCTGCACCAGCCCGCCGACGGGGTCGCAGGTCAGCCCGAGGTTGTGCTCGATGCCGATCTCTGCGGCGTTCTCCACCTGCAGGGGGTTGCCGCCGATGACCTCGGCCAGACCGGCAGCGGCCATCGAGCACGCCGAACCGACCTCGCCCTGGCACCCGACCTCGGCGCCGGAGATGGACGCGTTGAGCTTGAAGAGCATCCCGATCGCCCCGGCGGTGAGCAGGAAGCGCACCACGCCGTCGTCGTCGGCGCCCTCCACGAACCGCTCGTAGTAGTGCAGGACCGCCGGGATGATCCCCGCGGCGCCGTTGGTGGGGGCGGTGACCACCCGGCCTCCCGCGGCGTTCTCCTCGTTGACCGCCAGCGCGTACAGCGTCACCCACTCCAGGGCGCGCAGCGGGTCGCGCTCGTCGGCCTCCAGCTCCAGGCGGGCCTTGAGCGCGGCGGCGCGCCGCCGGACCTTGAGCCCGCCGGGCAGCACGCCGGTGGTCTTCGTGCCGTGCGCCACGCACTCCTGCATGACGGACCAGATGTGGAGCAGGCCCTCGCGGACCTCCGCCTCGGTCCGCCACGACAGCTCGTTGGCCATCATGACGTCGCTGATGCGCAGCCCGGTCCGCTCGGTGATCTCCAGCAGCTCCAGGCCGGTGGTGAAGGGGTGCGCCACCGGGGTCGAGTCGGGGACCAGCTGGGGCTGGCCCGCCTCGTCCTCGTCGAGCACGAAGCCGCCGCCCACCGAGTAGTAGTGCCGCTCGGCGAGCACCTCCCCGTCCGCGCCGTGGGCGCGGAAGACCATGCCGTTGCTGTGGAACTCCAGCCGCTTGCGGCGGTGGAGCACCACGTCCTCGTCGACGTCGAAGGGCAGGACCGGGCCGCCCTCACCGCCCAGGCGCAGCAGCCCCTCCTCCCGGGCCCGCGCCACCAGCGGCGCCGCGGCCACGGGGTCGACCAGGTGCGGCTGCTCGCCGGACAGGCCCAGCACCACCGCGCCGAGGCTGCCGTGCCCGTGGCCCGTGGCCCCGAGGGAGCCGAACAGCTCGCAGCGGACCCGGGCGGTCCGGCCCAGCAGCCCGGAGGTGCGCAGCCGCTCCACGAAGGTCCAGGCGGCCTTCATCGGGCCCACGGTGTGCGAGCTCGAAGGCCCGATGCCGACCTTGAACAGGTCGAAGACGCTCAGGCTCACCGGCGGATCCGCGCCATCTCGGGGTCGACCAGCGGCTCTGCGGCGACGGTCGCCGCGACCGGCTTCCCGAAGTACTCGATCTCGACCCTGCTGCCGACCGACGCCGCCGAGGCGGGCAGCCAGGCGTAGGCGATCGGGCGGCCGACGGTGTGGCCGAAGGCCGCGCTGGTGACGTACCCGGCCGGCTGGCCGTCCACGAGCACCGGCTCCGAGCCGAGCACCACGGTGGTGCCGTCGTCGATGGTCAGGCACGCGAGCCTGCGCGCGGCGGTGTCCTCGCTGCGCCCGGCGATCGCCTCGCTGCCGGTGAAGGTGCCGGTGGCCGAGCGCACGGCGAAGCCGAGGCCGGCCTCGTACGGGTCGTGCTCGGTGGTCATGTCCGAGCCCCAGGAGCGGTAGCCCTTCTCCAGCCGGAGGCTGTTGAAGGCCGCGCGACCGGCGGCGATGACGCCGAGGTCCTGGCCTGCGGCGAACAGGGCGTCCCACAGCCGCTGGCCGTTGTCGGCGGTGGTGTAGATCTCCCAGCCGAGCTCGCCGACGTAGGACAGGCGCAGCGCCGTCACGGGCACGCCGGCGATGCGGGCGCGGGTGCCGCGGAAGTACTTCAGGCCCTCGTTGCTGAAGTCGTCGGTGGACAGGCGCTCCACGAGCGTGCGGGCGTTCGGGCCCCACAGGCCGATGCAGCAGGTCTCCCCGGTGGTGTCACGCACCTGGACCCTGTCCTGCAGACCGGCCCTGCGGACCTCGTCGAGCAGGTGGACGACGTCCTGGTTGCCGTTGGCGCCCACCTGGAACAGCTGCTCGCCCAGGCGCGCCACCGTGACGTCGCTGCGGATGCCGCCGGCCTCGTCCAGCCACAGCGTGTAGGTCACCGCCCCGACGGACTTGTCCATCTTGCCGGTGCTCATGCGCTCGAGGAGCCCCAGGGCACCGGGACCGGAGACCTCGATGCGCTTGAGCGCGGTCATGTCGTACATCGCGACGGCGGTGCGGGTCTTCCACGCCTCGGCGGCGGCGATCGGCGAGTGGAACTTCGCGGCCCACGCGTCGCGCGCCGGCGGGGTCCACTCGGCGGGCAGCTGCTCGACGAGGCCGGCGTTGGCCTCGTACCAGTGCGGGCGCTCCCAGCCGGAGGCCTCCAGGAAGACCGCGCCCAGCTCCACCTGGCGGGCGTGGAAGGGGCTGACCCGCAGGTCGCGCGGTGACTCCTTGGGCTGCAGCGGGTGGAGGATGTCGTAGATCTCGCGGAAGTTCTGCTGCGAGGTCTCGCTGACGTAGGCCTCGTCGAGCTGCACCTCCTCGAAGCGGTGCACGTCGAGGGCGTGCAGGTCGTACTCCGAGCGCCCGTCGACCAGCAGCTGCGCCACGGCCTTGGCCACACCGGCGGAGTGGGTGACCCACACGGCCTCGGCCACGAAGAAGCCCGCGACCTCCTTGCTCTCCCCCACCAGCGAGCCGCCGTCGGGGGTGAAGGAGAAGACGCCGTTGAAGCCCTCCTCCACCTTCGCCTCGGCCAGCGCCGGGAGCAGCTTCCTCGCGTCCTCGAAGGCGGGGGCGAAGTCCTCCTCGGTGAAGGGGAGCATCGACGGCATCGAGGACGCCGAGACCTCGTCGGAGGAGTCGAGGGAGTCCAGCCGCACGGGCATGGGGCGGTGGGCGTAGGAGCCGATGCCGACCCGGTCGCCGTGCTCGCGGAAGTACAGGTCGGCGTCCTGGTGGCGCAGGATGGGCAGGCCCGCCTCGGCGAGCTCGGTGTTGCGGCCCACGAGCTCGCGCACCTGGCCGGTCTTCGCGTACTGGTGGGCCAGGGGCAGCAGCGGCACGTCCATGCCCACCATCGCGCCGACCTTCGGGCCCCAGAACCCGGCGCAGGAGACCACGACGTCGGCGGGGAGCACGCCGTCGGCCGTGGTCACCCCGGTGACGCGGCCGCCGGACTGCTCCACCCCGAGCACCTCGGTCTGTCCGCGGAAGACCGCGCCGCGGGCCGAGGCCCGCGCCATCAGCGCGACGACGGCGCGGTGCGCCTTGGCCAGGCCGTCGCTGGGCACGTGCAGGCCGCCGAGCACCTGCTCCGGGTCGACCAGCGGGTGCAGGGCCGCGCACTCGGCGGGCGAGAGGATCCGCGCGTCGCCGATGCCCCACGAGCGGGTCCAGCCGCGGCGGCGCTCCAGCTCGGCCAGCCGCTCGGGCGTGGTGGCCACCTCCAGGCCGCCGACCTGGTTGAAGCACCACGCCCCGTCGACGTCGAGGGACTTCAGCTTCTCGACGGTGTAGGAGGCCAGGCGGGCCATGGTCTGGGAGGAGTTGGTCTGGAAGACCAGACCCGGGGCGTGCGAGGTGGAGCCGCCCGCCAGGGGCAGCGGCCCCTGGTCGAGCACCGTGATGCGGTCCCAGCCGCGCTCGGTGAGCTCGTCGGCGAGGTTGGCCCCGACGATGCCGGCACCGATGATCACCACTCGGGGTGAGGAGGTCATGTCCGTCTCCTGGCTGCTGCGGTCTGGGTGGCTGGGTGGCTGGGTGGCGTGCGCTCAGGCGCCCGCGGTGCGGTGCTCGGTGGCGGCGTCGGCGAGCCAGTCGGCGAGGTAGCGCGCGAAGGACGAGCGCACCAGCACCTCGTAGTCCAGCCCGTCGCCGCCGAGGGCGAGGAGGATCACGCCGGCCTGGCCGAGCAGCGTCTGGGCGGCGCTGCCCTCGTGGAACACGGAGGGGTGCGTGTCGGTGGCGCACCCGGCCGCGAGCAGCTCCCGGGCGTGCGGCCCCTGCAGCCGCAGGCAGACGCGCTGCGCCGAGACGTCCACGGCGGCGCCTCCCAGGGGGGCGGCGGCGGAGCGCAGCCGCTCCTCCAGCTCCCAGGAGCGGGCCGAGGGGTCGGTCACCAGCCACTCGTCGGGGCTCAGCCAGACCACGCGGCCACCAGAGGGGGTGGCGACCCAGGTGCCGGGGCGCGCCGGCAGCGGCACGCCCAGCTCCCGGGCCAGGGCGTCCGCCGACGGCCCCGGCAGCGCGGCGCGGACCTGCACCATCGCCGCCACCGGCTCCACCCGGACGGTCCCGGCGGTGGCCTCGGTCAGGTCGGGCCGGGCGTCGAGGGGGTGGGTGCTCGGAAGGGTGCGCGGAAGCGGCACCAGGGTGGCGGTCGGGTCAGCCATCGCGGCGAGCTCCTTCGGGGTCGACCAGGACGGGGCCGGTCACCTCGGCGGCGACGAGGCGGCCCTTGACGGGGACGTGCACCAGCTGGCCGGCGCGGGCGCGCCCGCCCTTGAGCAGCGCCAGGGCGAACGGGCGCTCGAGGTGCGCGCTGCGGTAGCTGGAGGTGACGTGGCCGAGCATCGGCACCGGCGGGGCGGGCAGGACGCCGTCCTCGGAGTGCTCGACGATCTGCGAGCCCTCCGGCAGCACGGTGGTGCCGTCGACCGGGAGCAGGCCGACGAGGTGCTTGCGGTCGGCGCGCTGGTTGTCGGCGCGGGCGAAGGAGCGCTTGCCCACGAAGTCGACCTTCTTCTTGGACACTACCCAGTCCATGCCGAGGTCCTGCGGGGTGACGGTGCCGTCGGTGTCCTGCCCGATGATCGGGTAGCCCTTCTCGGCCCGGAGCACGTGCATGGTCTCCGTGCCGTAGGGGGTGATCCCGTACGGGGCGCCGGCCGCGACGAGACGCTCCCAGACGGCCAGCCCGTGGCGGGCGTCCACGTGGACCTCCCAGGCGAGCTCGCCGGAGAAGCTGATCCGCGCCAGGCGGACCGGCACGCCCTCGAGGGTGGTGTCGCGCCAGGTCATGAACCCGAAGGCCTCGTTGCTGGCGTCCACGTCCCCGCCGGCGCTGGGCCCGAAGACCGCGGCGATGACGTCGCGCGAGCGCGGGCCCACCACGGGGAACGCCGCCCACTGCTCGGTGACCGACGCCAGGTGCACGGCCAGCTCGGGCCACTCGGTCTGGTGCCACTCCTCCATCCAGTCGAGCACCTTGGCGGCACCGCCGGTGGTGGTCATCACCAGGAAGCGGTCCTCGGCGACGCGCAGCACGGTGCCGTCGTCGATGACCATCCCGTCAGCACCGCACATCACCCCGTAGCGCACCTTGCCGACGGCGAGGCTGCTCATGAGGTTGGTGTACAGGCGGTCCAGGAGCTCCCCGGCGTCCGGGCCCTGCACGTCGATCTTGCCCAGGGTGGAGCCGTCGAGGATGCCGACGGACGTCCGGGCCGCGGCGCACTCGCGCAGCACGGCGGTCTCCATGTCCTCGCCCGCCAGCGGGTAGTACCGCGGGCGCTTCCACTGGCCGACGTCCTCCCAGACCGCGCCCTGCTGGACGTGCCAGTCGTGCACGGAGGTGGTGCGGACCGGGTCGAACAGCTGGCCGCGGTCGCGGCCGGCGAGCGTGGCGAAGGCGACCGGGGTGTACGGCGGGCGGAAGGTGGTGGTGCCCACCGACTCCGGCGCGGACCCCAGCAGCTCGGCGATGATCCCCGAGGCCACGATCCCGGACGTCTTGCCCTGGTCGTGCGCGGTCCCGATGGTCGTGTACCGCTTGACGTGCTCGGGCGAGCGCAGGCCGGCGCCGAGCGCTCGCTCGACGTCGGCGACCGTGGCGTCCCGCTGGACGTCCACGAACTGGCGGCTGCTGTCTCCGGAGGGGTCCGGCACCACCCACACGAGGTCGGGGTCGGTCACGGGGGGCTGGGCGGGCGCCGAGGGCACCGGGACGGCGGTGACGTCCAGGCCGATCTCGGCCAGGGCCGTGGCGGCGGAGGCGCCCCCCTGGCGCAGGCAGGTCTGCAGGTCGAAGGCGCCTGCGCCGGAGCCGGCGACCAGCAGGTCCTCCAGGCGCTCGGCAGGCAGGAACGCCCCCAGCCGCGCGTCGAAGGAGAGCTTGCCGCGGGCCTGGCTGTGCAGGTGCACGGCGGGGTTCCAGCCGCCGCTGACCAGCAGCAGGTCGCACTCGAGCACCTCGGGCGCCGGCTGGCCGGCCGAGGAGCGGGCGCCCGCGGCGAGGCCCGCACGGTCGAAGGGCCCGACGAGGGCGGCGCTGACCCGCTCGGTGCCCCGGGTGCCGACGACGGCGCTGCCCGTGCGGACGCGGATGCCGCGCCGCTGGCACTCAGCCGCCCAGTGCGCGGGGGCGGCCTCACGGGTGTCGACGACGGCCGCGACCTCCACGCCGGCGTCCGCGAGGTCCACGGCGGCGCGGTAGGCGCTGTCGTTGGTGGTGAAGACCACCGCGCGCGAGCCGGCGCGCACGCCGTACCGGTGCAGGTAGGTGCGGGCGGCGCCGGCGAGCATGGTCCCGGGCCGGTCGTTGTCGGTGAAGACCACGGGGCGCTCGTGGGCGCCGGGCGCCACGACCGTGCGGCGGGCCCGCACGCGCCAGACGCGCTGGCGCGAGACCCCCTCGGGGGCCTGCCCGCCGAGGTGGTCGGTGCGGCGCTCCACCGCGAGCGCGAAGCCGTCGTCGTAGACGCCGAAGACGGTGGTCCGCTGCAGGTGCACCACCTCCGGGGCGGCGGCGAGCTCGGCGACGGCGTCCGCCACCCACTCCAGCGCCGGGCGGCCGTCGAGCAGCTCGTCGGAGCCGAGCAGGGAGCCGCCGGCCTCGGACTGCTCGTCCAGCAGCGCCACGCGCGCTCCCGAGCGGGCCGCGGTCAGCGCGGCCTGCAGGCCCGCCGGACCGGCGCCCACCACGAGCAGGTCGACGTGCAGGTGCCGGGAGTCGTAGCGGGCGGAGTCGGCGATGTCGGCGAGGCGCCCCTGGCCGGGCACGCCGTCGGCCACGAGCCCCTCGAAGACCTCCACGGTGCTGGCCAGGAGCATCGGGTCCGGGAAGGGCTCCTCCACCTGGACCAGGCTGCTGGGGTCCTCGGCCCACGCGGCGCCGATGCCGCGGGGGCGGCCCAGCTTGATGCTGGTGGCGATCTGGTGGACGCCGTCGGCGAGCAGCGCGGAGGACAGCGTGTCCCCGCGGTAGCCGGTGTGCTCGACGCCGGCGAAGGTGAACCGCACCGGCGTGCTGCGGTCCACGCGACCGCCGGTGGCCGTGCGGAAGGGCGCCCGCGGGCCGGCGGGCGTCGTCGTGGGGGTCGTCTCGCTCATGCGGTCACCGGCCGGGGCTCGTCGGGGCGGTAGGTGGCGTGGAAGCGGTACGTCACCGTGTCGCGCACGGCGTTGAACCACTTGCGGCAGCCGGAGCTGTGCGACCAGCGCTCGGCGTACAGGCCGCGGGTGTTGTCGCGGAAGAACAGGTAGTGGGCCCACTCCTCGTCGCTCAGCGCTGCCGGCTCGGAGGGGTAGGGCACGTGGGCCTGCCCGCCGTAGTGGAACTCGACCTCCTCGCGGGGCCCGCACCACGGGCACTGGATCATCTGCACGTCGGGTCTCCTGGGTCTGCGGGTCGGCGGGGGCGTCAGTGGGCGACGGCGGCGGCGCCGTGCTCGTCCACGAGGCGGCCGGTGACGAAGCGGTCGAGGGAGAAGGGCGCCGCGTAGGGGTGCGGCTCGTCGTTGGCGATGGTGTCCGCGAACACCCAGCCGACGCCGGGGGTGGCCTTGAAGCCGCCGGTCCCCCAGCCGCAGTTGAGGAAGACGTTGTCGTACGGGGTGCGCCCGACGATGGGCGAGGCGTCGGGGGTGGTGTCCACGATGCCGCCCCACGTCCGCAGGAGGTGCGCTCGCGCGAAGACGGGGAACAGCTCCACCGCGGCGGCCATCTGCCGCTCGATGACGTGGAACGCGCCGCGCTGCCCGTAGCCGTTGTACGCGTCGACGCCGGCGCCCATGACCAGCTCGCCCTTGTGGGCCTGCGACACGTACACGTGCACGGCGTTGGACATGACGATCGTCGGGTGCACGGGCTCGAGGAGCTCGGAGACCAGCGCCTGCAGCGGGTGGGACTGGATCGGCACGCGCAGGCCCAGCATGTCCGTGAGCACCGAGGTGCTGCCGGCCGCGGCCAGGGCCACCTTCCCGCAGGCGATGTCGCCGCGGGTGGTGCGCACGCCCGTGACGCGGTTGCCGTCCCGCAGGAAGCCGGTGACCTCGCAGCCCTGGATGATGTCGACGCCGGCCTCGTCGATGCGCCGGGCGAAGCCCCAGCCCACGTAGTCGTGCTTGGCGATGCCGGCGCGGGGCTGGTAGGTGGCGCCCAGCACCGGGTAGCGGATGTCGGAGGAGGTGTTGACGATCGGGCAGACCTTGCGGACCTCGTCAGGCTCCAGCCACTCGGCGTCGACGCCGTTGAGGACGTTCGCCTCGACGCGGCGCACGCTGTCGCGCACGTCCTGCAGCGTGTGCGCGAGGTTGAGCACGCCGCGCTGGCTGAACAGGATCGGGTAGCCCAGGTCCTCCTCGAGGCCCTCCCACAGCTTGAGGGAGTGCTCGTAGATGGCCGCGGACTCGTCCCACAGGTAGTTGGACCGGATGAGCGTGGTGTTGCGGGCCATGTTGCCGCCCGCCAGCCAGCCCTTCTCCAGCACCGCGACGTTGGTGATCCCGTGGTTCTTCACGAGGTAGTGCGCCGTGGCCAGGCCGTGGCCGCCACCGCCGACGATGACGACGTCGTACGCCTTCTTCGGCTCCGGGTCCTTCCAGAGGAAGTCCGGGTGCTCCGGCAGGTCCGCGCCCGGGGTGCGGGGCGGGGTGCCGTGCAGCCGACCCTCGGCGGCAGCGGCGGGGGTGTGGGGAACGGCGTCGTCCGGGTCGGTCGAGAAGGCGTCGACGGTGGTCATCGGCTCGTCTCCCTGGTCTGGCTGGCGGCTGGCTGGCGGCTGGCTGGCGGCTGGGCGGCGGTGCGGGCTGCTGCGGAGGGGCCTGTGCTAAGAAGACTGATGTATCAGTTGTCTGTAACGTAGGCACCGCGCCCCCTCCGGTCAAGGGGGGGACGCGATCTCGAGAGGGGTTGGCATGAGGACCGAGGCGCCCGTCCCACCGCACCCCGGGCGCGCGCCCGCGCCGCTCGGGGACGCCGTCGTCGACCACGTCGTGCCCGCGGCGGCCCCGCTGCCCGACCCGGCCGCCGCCGAGCGGGCCGTGGCCGACCTGCTGGCCGCCCTGGGCCTGGACGCCGGGTCGCCCGGTCTGCTGGACACGCCCCGCCGCGTGGCCCGCGCCTACGCCGAGCTGCTCACCCCGGAGCCGTTCGCGCTGACCACCTTCCCCAACGACGAGGGGTACGACGAGCTCGTGGTCGTCGGGGACATCCCGTTCACGTCCCTGTGCGAGCACCACCTCCTGCCCTTCGCCGGAGTGGCCCACGTCGGGTACCTCCCGGGCGCCCGCGTGGTGGGGCTGTCCAAGCTGGCGCGGGCCGTGGAGGCCCTGTCACGGCGACCCCAGGTGCAGGAGCGCCTCACGTGCCAGGTGGCGGACCTGCTGCAGGAGGCCCTGGACCCCGAGGGCGTGGGGGTGGTGCTCGAGGCGGAGCACAGCTGCATGTCCCTGCGCGGCGTGCGCGCCACCGGAGCCACCACCAGGACGTCGGCGCTGCGGGGGCGCGTGCGCAGCGACGCCCGCACGCGGGCGGAGTTCCTCGACCTCGCCCGGCGGGGGCGGTCGTGACGACCGCGGCGGAGCGGCCGCGCGCCCGCACCCGGCGGGGCGGCTCCACCAGGACCGCGCGAGCCGCTCACCCCTACAGTTGGAGGGTGGAGCAGGTCTCGGGCCTTCGCGAGGAGCGCTACTCGTCGCTGGCCGAGCGGGCGTACGCGGAGATCCGCGACCGCCTGATCATGCTCGACATCCGCCCCAACGAGCCCCTCGACGACGACGCGCTCGCCGAGCAGCTGCAGATGGGCAAGACGCCCGTGCGCGAGGCCATCAAGCGGCTCGAGGTGGACCGCCTCATCGTCACCTACCCGCGCCGGGGCACGTTCGCGACCGGGGTCGACATCACCGACCTCGCGCACATCTCCGAGGTCCGCTCGCTGCTGGAGCCGCTGGCCGCCCAGCGGGCGGCGGAGCGCGCGACACCCGCCGAGACCCAGGAGCTGCTGGACCTGGCAGACCGGCTGGAGCAGCTGGACCTCACCACGACCAGCAACCACGACCTCATCTACTACGACGCGCAGGTGCACCGGACCATCTACCGCGTGGCCGGGAACCCGCACCTCGAGGACGCGCTGGTCCGGCACCACAACCTGGCCACCCGGATCTTCTGCCTGTTCCTGGACCGCATGCCCGCGGTCGACGGCCACGTCCTCGAGCACGTCGAGCTGCTGCGCGGCATCGCCGCCGGGGACGGCGCGGCCTCCGCTGCCCGTGCCGCCGAGCACGTCCGCGGCTTCGAGGTGGCCGTCCGCTCCGTCATCTGAGGCCCGTCCCCGCTCCCCCGCGGCGGCGGGTGGACGAGGGGGCCGGACGGTGGATGACGCTCGTCCTCGCCCCACGCGATGACCGCGCGGCGCTCAAGGTGGGCCGGCGACGTCCCGACGCTGTGAGTACCCCCGAGGAGACGGGGCGTGCTCCGCGCCGGAAGGACCCACCCTCACATGACGACGATCAAGGCCTCCTGCCCCACCTGCGGCGATGTGGAGCTGACCCCGCCCCAGGTGCGACTGGTGGTCTGCACCGTCTCGGCGTGGAGCTTCTACGCGTTCGACTGCCCGGACTGCGCTGACGAGGTGCGCAAGCACGCCAGCGACGACGTCGTGCGCCTCCTGACCACCGGTGGGGTCTCCTCGGAGCACTGGTCCGTGCCTGCCGAGGCGCTCGAGGAGCACACCGGCTCGACCATCAGCTGGGACGACGTCCTCGACTTCACGCTCTCCCTGGAGACGGTCGACCTCGTGGCCGCGGCGGCCTCGGCGGTGCTGCGCCCCCGCCACGTCGGCTGAGCACAGCGCCGAGCGCCTGACCACGGGCCTCTGGTCCCTGCGGACCCGTCGCCGTCGCGGCGGGTCTCAGCCCCGCGAGCGCGCGGCGGTGCGCTGGCGCGCGCGCTCGAGGGCCGCCCGCAGCGGCTCGTCCAGGGACCTGTCGCTGGGTGCGGCCGCCACGAGCACCCCGATGTCGCGCACCTTGACGTTGCGGTCCTGGCTCATCACGACCATCGCCCCGAAGGCCTCCTCCGCGGTGCACCCCAGCCGGCTGGCCACCGCGCCCTTGGCCTGCTCGATGGCGGCACGGGACTGCATGGCCAGCGTGAGGTTCTCCACCTCCGACTCCAGGTCGGCGGTGCGCCGAGCCGCCGCCAGCACCGCTGACGCGGCCTGCGCGAACGCCACGGCGCTCTCGACGTCCGGTCCACCGGCGGCGTCGCCGTAGGCGCTCACCACGCCCATCACGCGGTCGCCGTCGCGCAGCGGCACCGACACCGCTGCCCGCGCTCCTCCCCCGGCTGCGCGCTGCGCCAGCCGCGGCCAGCGCTCGTCCCGGGTCAGGTCCGCGGTCCACGCGGGCTCACCGGTGCTGTGCGCGAGCGCGGCCGGCCCCTCGTCGGCGGCCCACTGGGCCCCGTCGGCGGCCTGAGCCAGGGCGCCGTCCGCTGCGCTGTCGGTCGGCTGGGCGGGCTCACCGGTGCTCGCGCTGCCCGCGGCGGCACCGGGCACCGCGACCGTGACGGCGGAGGCGACGGCGGCCAGCAGCTGGTGCCTCGACGCGCCCGTGACCGCCAGCCGCACGAGCGCGGCGACCCGCCGCAGCGGCTCACCCCCGGCGGGCCCGGCCGACCGCGGGGCGGCGTCGCGAGCGACGTCGACCTCTCCGGGCAGGGCGGCACCCTCGGCGGGCAGCACCACCACCAGCCGGCGGTCACCTCGTTCGCAGGGGCAGGGCGTGACGACCGCGTGCACCTCCCGCGAGGAGCCCTCCCGGGGCACGAGGCGCAGGCGCGCGGTGACGGTCCCCTCACGTCCGGCGCGGGCGAGCAGCGACCTGGCCAGGGGGCGGTCCTCGGCGGCGACGAAGGCCTGAACGGGAGTGCGCAGGAGCGCCGCGGCGGTGCTGGCGAGCAGCTCGGAGGCGGCGGGGTTGGAGTGCACGATGCCGCCGTCGGCGTCGGTGGTGACGATCGGCGTGGGCAGGGAGTGCAGGAGCCACCCGACCAGGTCCTCGGCGTCCTCCGGCTGCGTCCCGGGGCCCGCGACCTCGCGCTGCGGGGTGGGCCGCTGCAGGCGCTGTTCCAGCGGGTGTGCCGACGGCGTGGGCGGCGTCGGCGTGGATGAAGGCTGAGCGGACACCAGGGATCGCCCTTCGGAGGAAGCTGTCACCTGGTTTCGATGCTCCGCCAGTGTGCCAGGCGCCTCCCAGGTCCGGGACGGGTGTTCGGCACCCGGCTGTCACCCGGGTGTCAGCCGGGTGTCACCCGGAGCCGGGGAGCAGCGCCGCGACCGCCTCGACGACCCGACGACCCGAACCGGCGACGCTCGTCCGGGTCGTGTCCACCACCGGCACGGACCAGCGCGGGTCACCTCGCCGCCAGCTCGTCCAGCGGTCCCACCGCATGGCCGCCCAGCCGCCGTCCACCAGCACGTGCTGGCGGGCCGACGGGTCGGCGGCGTGCTCGCGGTGCCACTGCGCCCACCCGAGGAACGCCCCGCGGGCCTGGTGGTCCCAGCGCTCGCCGTCCCGCTCGGCCAGGCGGGAGAGCCGCTCGTCGTCGTCGACGTCGAGGAGCAGCGCCGCGGCGCCGTCCAGCGCCGGGGCGGACGGGCACGCCAGCAGCTCCCCCCAGGGGGACTGGGAGGCGAGGACCAGGTGCAGGCCTCCGCGCTGGAGGTCGAGGGCCCGCCTCACCCACCCCTCGAGCGCCTCCTGTCGCCAGGCGGTGCCGGCGCCGGAGGGCACGCCCACCTCGTCGGCATCGTGCACCGCCACGCGCCCGCGCAGCTGCTCGGCCGAGCGCAGGGCGCCCAGCGCGGTCGTCTTGCCCGAGCACGCGGAGCCGCTGAGGAGCACCAGCACACCCCGCAGCCTGCTGCCCCGCCACCTCGCGGCGCACCGGGTTTCCCCGTGGCAGGGTGTCCGGCGTGCGGCTCGTCCTGCTCGGTGGCGCTCCCGGCGTGGGCAAGAGCGCCGTGGCCCGCGCCGTCCTGGCGCGCCACGCGGGTCCGGTGGGCAGCGCCCCGCTGCTGCAGTGGGTGGACGTCGACGCGCTCTGGATGCACCAGCCGTGGCGCGTCGACGGCGCGATGCGCGCTCTGGTGGCCAGCAACCTGGGTGCCGTGCTGACCGGTGCGGCCGGTGCCGGCGTCGAGGTGGCGCTGGTGACGTGGACCTTCCACACCGAGGAGCTGCGCGACGTGGTCCGGGGCGCCTGCCCGGCCAGCTCGTCGACGACCGTGCAGCTGGTGGCACAGGAGGCGGCCTGGCGCCAGCGCTTCAGCGCTGACCCCGCTCGGGGTGCCCCGGACGCCTTCTACGAGCAGCGGTACGCCGCGGCGCAGGCGGCTGCGCGGGACGCCGACGTCGTCGTCGACACCACCGGCCGGACCATCGACGCGTGCGCTGATGACGTCGGCCGGGTCACGCTCAGCCGATGAGCGTCCCGAGCGCGGCCAGCGCGACAGGGCAGGATGGTCCCGTGATCACCGCCGTCCGTCGCGCCTGGCCCTGGGCGCTCGCCGCTGCCCTGGTGGTGATCGGCGTGGTGCTCGTCGCGACGGGCGGCGCAGCGCTCTACAGCGTGGTCTCGGCCTCGTACGAGCCAGCTCCCGTGGGCGGGGTGGTGCCCGGGCCGCTCATCATCGACGACCAGCAGCTGTACGGCGCCCTGGTGGTGCTGGCGGGCCTGCTGCTGCTGGCCGGGCTGACCGGTCACCGCCTCGGCGCGCGCCGGTGACGACGGCGGACCCCGCGGCGCTCTGGCGCCGGGTGGCCACGGCCCAGCACGGGGTCGACTACGCCGAGGTCTACGCCGAGCGCTTCCGGGCGCTGGCCGCAGACGGTGAGGACGTGCACGGGGAGGCGCGGTGCGTGCAGCGACTGCTGCCGCCGCCGGCACGGGTGCTCGACGCCGGCTGCGGCACCGGACGCGTGGCGGTCCGCCTGGCGGAGCTGGGCTACGACGTGGTCGGGTGCGACCCGGACCCCGCCATGGTCGACGTCGCCCGGCGCACCCGCCCGGACCTGCCCTGGCTGGTGGCCGACCTGGCCGTGGTCACCCCGGAGGCCGCCGGGGGCGCGGTCGACGCGGTGGTGCTGGCCGGCAACGTGGTGCCGTTCCTCGGGGCGTCGCTGACGGGGGCCGCGCGCAGCTGTGCGCGACTGCTGCGACCGGGAGGGCTGCTGGTGGCGGGCTTCGGGCTCGACGCCGAGCACCTGCCGGAGGGCTGCGAGGCCGTGCCCCTCGTCGTCGTCCTGGAGGTCTTCGCCCAGGCCGGGCTGGTGCTGGAGCAGCGGTGGACGTCGTGGGACGGCGGCCCCGGCACCGGTGACCCGGCGGCGGACGGGTACGCGGTGGTCGTCCTGCGGACGCGGTGACGCCCGGCGCCGGGGTCGGTGGACCCCGGCGCCGGGCGCCCGGTCAGGCGCTGGTCACTGACGGGGTGCTGGCGAGAGCCCGGAGCTGACGGTGAAGGAGGAGTCGGCCTTGGACAGGTCGCTCCCGTCGGTCTTGACCGCGTACACCCGGAACCCGGCGTGCCGCAGCACCAGCGTCCTGTCCGCCCACACCTGGAAGGTGGTGCCCTGGCCAGCGGCTCCGGCCACGGGCGCGAAGGTCGCCCGAGCGGCGAAGGCCGCCGAGCCGTCTCCCTTCACCAGGGCCAGCGCGCCGCCCCCCGCCGGGGCCGTCAGGTAGTAGCCGGGGAAGTTCACCGCCTCCAGGCTGGTGCCGTCCGCGGAGGCCAGTCCGGGCCGCACCACGAAGGTGGTGTCCGCCCGGGCGCCCGCGTCGCTGCCCGCCCCGACCTGCTGCAGGTACGCCGCGAAGTCCTGGTGGCGCACCCGGTAGCCGGGGAAGTTGACGGCCTGCAGGCCCACGGCCCTGCCGGCCGTCAACGGGACCGGTGCCGCGGCGGTCAGCCCGGCGCGTACGGCGAAGGTGGAGTCCGCACGGCCCTGGTCGCTGGCGTCCGCCTTCTGCGCGAACAGCTTGAAGTCGGCGTGGCGCAGCACGAGGGTCCGGTCCGCCCACACCTGGAAGGTGGTGTTCTGGCCGGTCGCGCCCGTGACCGCCGCGAAGGTCGCGCGACCGGCGAACGACGCGGAGCCGTCGTCCTTCACCAGGCCCACGGCCCCACCGCCCACGGGGGCGGTGAGGTAGTAGCCGGGGAAGTTCACGGCCTCGAAGGAGACGCCGTCCGCGGACGCCAGACCGGTGCGCACCGAGAAGGTGCTGTCGGCCTTGGTGCCCGCGTCGCTGCCGGTCCCGGCGGGCTGCAGGTACGCGCCGAAGTCCTGGTGGCGGACCCGGTAGCCGGGGAAGTTCACGGCCTCCAGGCCGACGGCCGTGTCCGGGGTCAGCGGCACGGTGCCGCCCGGCTGGGGAGCGGGAGCGCCCTGGTCCTGCACCTGGGTGGCGCTGCCCACCGTGACCGACCCGGCGGCGCCGTTGCGGAGGGTGAGGACCTGCGCGGCCGAGGGCACTCCGTTGCGGTCCACCACGGTGAGCTCGTAGTCGCCCGGGGGCAGGGTGTTCACGGAGGCGGGCAGCGCGGCGCTGACGGTCCCCCCGTTCTGGGTGGTGGTCAGCGGTACGCGGCGCTGGTCGGTGTCCTGGCCGTGCGTGACGTCACCCATGCTCGTCAGCGAGGCGGAGGCGATGGCCCGGCCGTCACCGATGGCCAGCTTGATGGTGCCGCCGTAGGTGGCGGAGCCGGAGATCGCGGTGATCGCCGGGCGCGAGGCCCAGCGCACCACCCCGTCGCCGCCCTTGGTGAACAGGTAGGCCGGGTAGTAGAGCTCGGCGTTGAGGTTGTCCTCCGGGCCCGGCACCCCGCCGCCGCCGGTGAAGACGGCACCGCTGGGCATCAGGATCGCGGTGGAGTGGTAGGTGCGGGTCCGCTGCGCGGTCGCGGCGGCGCGCCAGGTGCCGGTGGTCGGGTTCCACACCTCGGCCTGCCGGACGGAGTTGCCGTCGCCGCCCTGGGTGCCCACCCGCGTCCCGCCGTTGGCGAGGACCTCCCCGGTCGGCAGCACGGTGAGGTTCAGCCAGTTGCGGTTGTTCGCCATCGGCTGGGTCGAGGTGGTGCGCGGCGTGGCGGTGGAGAAGTCCACCACCGCCGCGGCGTTCGTCGCGGTGGTGCCGTCCTCGTTGAAGGGCTGGCCGCCGCCGGCCACGAGCACCTTGCCCGGGGCGTACATCACCTGCGAGCCGGAGACCCGGGGGTTGAAGGGCAGGGTGCCGGTCTTGGTGACCGACCCCCTGCCAGCGGTGGACAGGCTCCACACCTGGTCACCGGACGTGCCGACCACGGTGCCGGCCGGCCCGTTGAAGGCCCGCGGGTACCACCAGCGGTTGTCCTGGGCGCCGAACGCGGTGGTGCTCTGCGCCCCGGTGAGCTTGGTCCAGGCGCCGGTGCCCGTGCCGATCTCGGGGACCGTCGCCACCGCGGAGCTGTCGTTCGGCGTCTGGTAGGCCTTGGTGTTGTAGTAGTTCGCGCCGCCGAGCACCAGCACGCGGTTGTCGGTGAGCCGCAGCGACGTGGCGTACCACCGCTGGTAGGCGAGGTTCTGACCCATCGTCTGCTGGTGCGTGACGGGGTCGTAGACCATGGTCATCTGCGTGGAGTTGCCGCCCACCATGAGCACGCGGCCGTCGGCGAGGGTCACCGGCCCGTTGCAGAAGCTGTTGTAGCCGTTCATCGACGCGGTCTGGGTGTGCGCGCCGCGGGCGGCCCCGGCGGAGACGTCCCAGTCGTCGTAGAGGGTGCCGCCCTGCTGGGCGGTGTCCAGCGGCGTGCCCCAGCTGGTCAGGTGCCCGTTGCGCCCCAGGGCGACGTGCAGCGGGATGATCGGCCACGCGGTCTGCGGACCGAACATGCCCTTGTCGGCGGCGTCCGCGGCGGGCGTGAGGGCTCCCAGCCCGGGGTCGGAGGGCTGGTTGAGCTGGACCGCCGCACCGCCCACGGTGTACGTGCCCGGCGCTGCGGCCTGGGCGGCCGGTGCGGTGGCCAGCACCAGGGACCCGCTGGTCACCAGACCGGCGACGACGGCGGCTGCGGCGACCGAGCGTGCACGGGACCGTGGCGCGCGGGCAGGGGGCAGTGGAGCCTGGACCATGGCTTCTCCGAGGTGGGGGGCGCGTTCTGTCGCACGACAGCAGCCCGGACGCTAGAGATCACCAACACGGAGAGTCAACGGATCCCGTGCTCAGGCCCCGGAAGGTCCACCCGTGCGGTGGAGCGACAACGGTGTGTCACCGTCGTGGTGCGCAGCGGTCTCCGTCGGGGAGTCGCCGCTCACGATGCGTCACCGCGAGCGGGTTCCCCGAGGGCGCGGGAGGGTGACCGCGCCGCCCGCGGGCGGGACGGCCGTGTCCCCCGGCGGAGGACGAGCCGTCGAGGCGGGCGGCCGGGGCACCGGTGGGAGGGCGCTCGACGCCGCGGTCGGGAGCGTGCGCGGTGCGGTCTCCGCCATGCGCGACGGGGCCGCGCAGCTCACCGACACCACCGCGCAGCTGGGACAGGTGGCCTCGCAGCTGGAGCAGCAGGTCAGCCAGTTCTCGGTGCGCTGAGGGCGCGCCGGCCCGTCACGCGGTCGCGGTGGCGGGCCAGGCGGCGGCGCCCAGCGCGAGCCAGCGGCTGACGTCCTCGCCGTCCATCGGCACCACGCCGAAGTCGCGCGCCGAGACCAGCGCGGTGGCCGCGAAGTCCGAGGTGGTGGCGATGACGGCGATCGCCCCGGGGTAGGAGGCACGGGCCCCCACCAGCTCCGCCACCTCCAGGGCCACCACCCGCTTGACCGGGTGGTGGTGGCAGCGCACCAGCAGGCTGGCACCTCCCCGCCGCGCCACCACGAGCATCCCGGAGGGGTCACGGGGGTCCACGTGCGCGTCCGCCCAGCCGTCTCGGCGCAGGGAGCGGCTCACCAGCAGCACGAACTGCTGCGGCGACACCTCGCGCAGCGCCTCGGCCTCCTCGCGCACGGCGGCCCGTGCCTGAGCCAGCTGGCGCTGGCGCTCGGCGTCGAGCTGGGCCGGGGACGGCGGGGGGCCCAGCAGGACGGCGCACACCCCCGCCAGCGCGACGAGGAGCGGCAGCACCACCCAGTGCCACCACCCCAGCCACCGCCAGGCCTCCGCCACCGCGTGGCGCCCGAGGAAGCCCGCCAGCGCGAGCATCACCAGGGCCGCGAGCAGCGTCCAGCGCGCACGCCCACCGCGTGCGGACGCCGCGCCCCCGCGTACCTCCGGCCTCGCCACGGGACGAGGGTGGCGACGCGTGCGACCCGGCAGCGATCACCACGCCGCGTCACCCCCCCATCGGCAGACGTCGCACGCGGCGCGGGCAGCTGCCCGGTGCACGCCCGCGCCCGCGCGCCGACAGGCCGCACCGCGCAGGCTGGCGCGGTGAGCATGCAGCTGCGCCCCACGCGCCCGCGCCACCGCGCTGCCACCACGGGGTCCGC
This sequence comes from Quadrisphaera sp. RL12-1S, assembly GCF_014270065.1. Lineage (NCBI taxonomy): Bacteria > Bacillati > Actinomycetota > Actinomycetes > Kineosporiales > Kineosporiaceae > Quadrisphaera > Quadrisphaera oryzae. The sequence goes on from NZ_JACNME010000008.1 coordinate 60,274, forward strand.
CCCCGACCCAACCACCGACCCAGCCACCGACCCGGCCACCGGACTGGGCGCCCTCCTGCAGCACCTGCGCCACGGCGGCGGGACCGCCGCCGTCCCCGTCCTCGCCGCCGACGTGCCGGGCGACCTCACCGGGGACGGTCTGACCTGGGCCGACGACGACGCCCACGACCCGGCGTGGTGGCCCCAGGGCATCGCCGCCCTCGACGGCGGCCGGGTGCTGCTGGTGAGCTGGTACGAGACGGCGCGCGGTCCCTGGTGGAGCCGCCGGCTCCCCCGCTCCCGCGTCAGCGCGGTCGACAGGTCCGACCCCGCCCGCCCGCGCTACGCGCACGTCGAGCTGGTGGTGGCCCACCGCCGACCGCTCGCGTGGCTGCGCCCCCTCGGCGCGGTCCCGGTGCACGCCGGCGGGCTCGCCGTGGTGGCCTCCCCCTCCGAGGGGCCGCTGCTCCTGGTGGCAGACACCCTCGTCGGGCTGCGGGTCTTCGCCCTCGACGACCTGCGCCGCGCCCCCGCCGCCGCCAGCGACCGGTGGGTGCTCCCGCAGCGGCGGGCGGTGCGGGTCCCGCTGCTGCGCGCGGGCCTGGGAGCCGCCCGGTTCCGCTTCTCCTGCACCGGAGCCGGGCGCCTCGACGACGGGACCCCCGTGCTGGTCAGCGCGGAGTACCGGCGCGCGGGCGCGGTCGGACCGGGAGGTGCTCCCCGCCTCGTGGTGCACCGGCTCGACCCCGCCACCGGGCTCCCCCGCGGAGCTCCGGTGGCCGTGCACGCCGACCAGCCGCCCCGGATGCAGGGAGTGGCGCTGCTGCCCGCTGCCAGCGGGTCGGCAGGTCCCACCTGGGCGGTCTCCGCGAGCGCCGGCCACGAGCGCCGCGGCGACCTGCACGTCGGCTCCCCCGGTGCCTGGTCCACGCACCGGGGCGCGCTGCCGCCCGGCTGCGAGGACCTCGACCCCGCCGACCCGGCCGACCCCGCCTCGGTGCTGTGGGGCGCCAGCGAGCACCCGGGACGGCGCTGGGTGTTCACCGTCCACCTCCCGGCCCTGGGAGGCGGCGCCGGGGAGTCCTAGGGTTCGCGCGTGAGCACCCCGCCGTCGTCAACGCCGCCGACCCACCCCCTGGTGCCCCTGGGCGCCGGAGAGCTGGCCCGCAGCCGCGAGCTGCTCGCCTCCAGCGGCCACCTCGCCGAGACCATGCGCTTCGCGTCGGTCTCCCTGGCCGAGCCGCCCAAGGCCGAGCTGGTCGCCTGGCGCGAGGGGGACCCGGTGCCCCGCCGCACCCGCTCGGTGCTGTGGGACCGCGCTGACGACAAGACGTACACCGCCGTGGTCGACCTGGGTGCCGGGACCGTGGACGAGTGGCGCCACCTGCCCGGCGAGACGCCCAACTTCACGGTGGACGAGTGGCACGAGGCCGAGGAGGCGCTCAAGGCGCACCCCCGCGTGCAGGAGGCGCTCGCGGCCCGCGGCATCACCGACCTGGACCTGGTGCTGCTGGACACCTGGACCTACGGGCGCGAGGTGATGCCGGAGCAGTGGCGGGACCGGCGCCTGGGGTGGGCTGACGTGTGGCGCCGCGAGACGCCGACGGGCTCGCCGTACGCGCACCCGGTGAGCGGCCTGAAGTTCGTGCTCGACATGAACACCTTCGAGCTCCTGGCCGTGGACGAGGACGACGACGCGGCGCGCCGCGCGGTCGGTGCGGTGGACGCCTCGCCCGTCGTCGTCGGCGAGTACGAGGCGGACCTGCTGCCGGCGGTGCTGCCGGGCTTCGCCGTGCGGGAGCCCCTGGCGCCGCTGGAGATCACCCAGCCCGCCGGGCCGGGGTTCACCGTGGTGGACGGGCTGCTGACGTGGGACCGCTGGCAGGTGCGGCTGGGCTTCACCCCGCGCGAGGGGCTCGTCCTGCACCAGCTGGACTGGGTCGACGGGGACCAGTGCCGCACCGTCGGCCACCGGCTCTCGTTCGCGGAGATGGTGGTGCCCTACCGAGACCCGTCCTTCGACCACTACCGCCGCACCGCCTACGACATCGGCGAGTGGGGCCTGGGGTACATGACGACGTCGCTGGAGCTGGGCTGCGACTGCCTGGGCGAGATCCGCTACCTCGACGCCGTCCTCACCGACTCCCGCGGCGAGCCGTACACCGTCACCAACGCCATCTGCCTGCACGAGGAGGACGACGGCGTGCTGTGGAAGCACGTCGACGCCAGCGGCCGCGCCGCCGTGCGCCGCGCGCGCGTGATGGTGATCTCGTTCCACGCCACCGTCGCGAACTACGAGTACCTCGTCTACTGGCGCCTGCACCAGGACGGCGCGGTCAGCTGCGAGGTCCGCGCCACCGGGATCATGGTCACCACCCCGCTGCCGCCGGGCGAGGCGACCCCGGCCACGGGCGTGCTCGTGGACGAGCGCACCTACGCCCCGAACCACCAGCACTTCATCGTGGCCCGGCTGGACCTCGACGTCGACGCGCGCCCCGGGGAGCTGGCCACCAACACCGTGGTGGAGGTCGACTCGGTGGCCGAGCCGATCGGCCCCGGCAACCCGTACGGGCTGGCCGTGACCACCCGGTCGACGCCGGTGCGCTCCGAGCGGGAGGCCGCCCGCTCCACGAACGCCGCCACGGCGCGCACGTGGAAGGTCACCAACCCGCAGCGCCGCAACGCCCACGGAGCGCCGGTGGCGTACAAGCTCCACACGCCCTCGGCGATCCCGTCCCTCTTCGACCCCGAGGCGCCGCAGTTCCGGCGGGCCCCCGTCATCGGGAACCCGGTGTGGGTGACCCGCCACCACGACGACGAGCTGTGGCCGGCCGGGGACAACCCCACGCAGTCCGCCGAGGACACCGGCATGTCGCGCTGGATCGCCGACGACGAGCCGCTGGAGTCCACCGACGTGGTGCTGTGGCACGTCTTCGGGATCCACCACGTGCCGCGGCCGGAGGACTGGCCGGTGATGCCGTGCGACCCGGTGGGCTTCTCGATCACGCCGTCCGGCTTCTTCGACAGGAACCCCACCCTCGACGTCGCTCCGCCGCGCGGGCACGGCGCTGGTGCAGACGGGGGCCACTGCCACGCTTGAGGCTCAAGGCTGCTGGGCCGTGCGCCGATGTCATCGCATGGCCCAGCAGATCGTGGTGAAGAACCGCCAGCAGATGGCGGCGGAGACCGAGGACGCCCTGCGCGACGCCGCGCACGCCGGCGCCCTCGACCCGCAGGGCACCGGCGCGACGCACTTCAGCCGCCGCACCGGCTACCACCTGCACTCCGTCGGCTTCGACTCCGAGGGGCACCCCCAGACCTGGGTCTTCACCAAGGGCTGAGGCCGAGCGCCGCTCCGCCACCCCACCGGCGCGTCAGACGGGTTCGATCTGCTCGGCGTCGAGCCAGGTGCAGACCAGGTCCCCACCGCCGGTGGTCCACACGACGCGGGCCATCCAGCCCGCGCCCTCGCGACGCCACTCGAGCACCAGACCCGGGTGGTCGGCGCCGGTGGCGTGCACCCAGCAGTGCACGCGGCGCTGCGGCCGGCGCTGGGCGAGGGCCTCCTCAGCGGCCATGCGGGTGCTCTCGTTGGCCGCGACGAGCCACGCGGGCAGCCCGGTGCTCGCCCGGTTGCTGCCCCCTGCCACGGCACCAGGATGGCACCCCGGACCGCTCTCGTGCGAACGGGTGTTCGACCTCGGGACCGCCCTGACGCTGGGTGACGCGATGCCGGGAGATCAGCAGGGGCCAGTAGGAGCCAGCAGGGATCAGCTGGCGTCGGCGACGCTGTGCGACGACGCGGCGCCCGCCGCAGCGTCCTGGACCTGCTGGCGCGGGGACCGGCGACGGCGCCAGCGGTCCAACCCCTCGGCGTGCGCCGCCACCGGCGCGAGGTCGGGCGCGAGGTCGGGCGCCGCGGCCAGCGGCGCAGCCGGGCGGGGCGCCGGCACCGCTCGCGCGCACGGCAGGGTGACCTCGGGGTGCGCGGGGACGTCGTGGACGACGCCCGGCACGAGGCGCGTCCAGCCCACCCCGGTCCAGACGTGGGAGGCCTGCGCCGACCAGCCGTTGCGGCTGATGGTGACCCGCTCGCAGTCGGGGACCGCGGGGTCGAGGTAGAGGTCACCGGGGAGGGGACCGGGCGTGGGGCGCGGCGCTGCGATCACCTCGGGAACGCTACGTCGCGTCCCGCACCGAACCCGGTAACGACACGCAGCGCCACCGATTGTGAGCAAAGCGTGATGTCCGCGCGAGATCATCCAACCACACGGTGTGACAGAGCAACGACTGGGGGTCACCTCCCGGGCGCGTCCTCCCCTGGCGACCGGGTCAGGCGCCGCCCTCGGACGCCTCGGCACGCATCCGCTGCCGCTCGGAGGCCAGCGCGAACAGCTGCGCGTACGCCTCGCCGGCGGCCTCGTGCTCGCCCGCGGACTCCAGCCGCTGCGCCCGGCCCTTGAGGTCGGCCTCGCGGCGCGCCAGCTCGCGCAGGCGCACCCCACCCAGCAGACCCGCCGCCAGGCGCGCCAGGCCCTCCTCGGAGTCGACCGGGAGCGGGACCACCGCCAGCGCCCCGAGCAGCGGCCGCACCTGGTCCGCGGTGCCGTCGGCGCAGGCGTGCATGACGTGCTCGACCCAGGAGACGCCCGCCGCGCGCCCCGCGACCACCCCGCCCGCCGTGCGGACGGCCTCGTGGACGGCGCGCGACGGCGCGAGCACGAAGGCGTCCTCCGGCAGCGCGTCGAAGGCGTCCGGCACGGACGACGGCGCCTGCACCACCAGCGCCAGCAGCTGCCGCTCGGCGTCCGCGACGGCGTCGCGCTCCCCCGGCCGGCCGCCGCCGCGCTGCCCGCCACCGCGGCCCTGCTGGCCGACCCCCTGCCCCGGGCGGCCGGAGGCGCCCCGCGCCACGCGCGGCACCTCGCTGCCCACGGCCCGCTGCACCGCCCCCAGGTCCATGCCGAGCATCCGGGCCAGCTGGCGGGTGTGCTCCTCGCGCAGCTGCCGGTCCTTGATGCCGGCCACCACCGGGGCGGCCGCCGCGAGCGCCTTGACGCGCCCCTCGGCGGTCTCCAGGTCCCACCCGGTGAGCACCTGGCGGACGGCGAACTCGAACATCGGGCGCTTCGCCTCGACCAGGGCCACCACGGCCTCGTCGCCGTCGGCCATCCGCAGGTCGCACGGGTCCATGCCGCGCGGCTCCACCGCCACGTAGGTGGCGGCCACGAACTCCTGGTCGTGCTCGAAGGCCTTCAGCGCCGCCTTCTGGCCGGCGGCGTCGCCGTCGAAGGTGAAGACCACCTGGCCGGCGCCGTCGTCGTCGCCCAGCATCCTGCGGACGATGCCCACGTGGTCGGAGCCGAACGCCGTGCCGCACGTGGCCACCGCCGTCGGCACCCCGGCGAGGTGGCAGGCCATGACGTCGGTGTACCCCTCCACCACCACCACCTGCTTGCGCCGACCGATCTCCTTCTTGGCGAGGTCGAGGCCGTAGAGCACGTGGGACTTGCGGTACAGCGGCGTCTCGGGGGTGTTGAGGTACTTCGGGCCGGAGTCGTCCTCGGTGAGGCGCCGGGCGCCGAAGCCGATGGTGGCGCCGGTGACGTCGCGGATGGGCCACACCAGCCGGCCGCGGAACCTGTCGTACGGGCCGCGCTGGCCCTGCGCCGCCAGACCGCCGGTGACGAGCTCGTCGGTGGTGAAGCCCCTCCCCCGCAGGTGGTCGGTGAGGGCGCCCCACCCGGTGGGGGCGTAGCCGACGCCGAACTGCTCCGCGGCGGCCCGGTCGAAGCCCCGGTCCTTGAGGAACTGCCGGCCCACCTGCGCCTCGGGCGAGAAGAGCCGCTCGGCGTAGTACTCCGCCGCGACCCGGTGGGCGTCCAGGAGGCGCTGGCGCTTGCCGACGTCCTGGGCGGGGCGGGCACCCCCGCCGTCCTCGTAGCGCAGGGTGACCCCGGCGCGTCCGGCCATCGTCTCGACGGCCTCGACGAACGTGACGCCGGTGGTCTTGACGAGGAAGTCGAAGACGTCGCCGCTCTCGCCGCACCCGAAGCACCGGTAGCGCCCCGTCGAGGTGCGGACCGTGAAGGACGGCGTGCGCTCGTCGTGGAAGGGGCACAGGCCCTTGAGGGAGCCGACGCCGGCGGACTTGAGCACGACCTGCTCGCCGACCACCTCGTCGATCCGCACCCGCTCGCGGACGGCGTCGACGTCCTCGCGCCGGATCTTCCCCGCCACCCCAGGAGTCTAGGTGGCTCTCCTGCCGCCGCCGGTCGGGCGACGGCGGCCTGTGCACAGCGGTCGGGCGGGCCGTCCGAGACCTACGCTCGGCGGGTGACGGACCTGCTGGGCTGGCTGGGCGACCTGCCCTCGGTGGTCCCCACCCTGCCGGTGTGGTTCAGCGTGGCCCTCATCGCCGTGGACGCCGTCATCCGCGTGGTCGCCGTCGCCGTCGTCCCCACCAACCGCCGTCCGTCCTCGGCGATGGCGTGGCTGCTGGCCATCTTCTTCCTGCCCTACCTGGGCATCGCCGCGTTCTGGCTCATCGGCTCCCCCAAGCTGCCGCGGGTGCGGCGCCAGAAGCAGCGCACCATCAACAAGATGATCATGGCGCGCACCGAGGGCATGGACCTCATGCGCGAGGACGACCCGTGGCCGCCGTGGCTGGCCTCGCTGGTCCGCCTCAACCGCCACGCCGGGGCGATGCCGCTGGTCACCCGCAACGCCGCGGAGATCTCCACCGACTACGACAAGGTGCTGCTGCAGCTGGCCGAGGAGGTCGACACCGCGCAGCGCTTCGTGCACGTGGAGTTCTACATCCTCAACCTCGACGCCGCGACGCAGCCGCTCTTCGACGCCCTGGCCCGCGCGGTGGACCGCGGCGTCACGGTGCGCGTCCTGCTGGACCACGTCGCCTCGCTGCGCACCCCCGGCTACCGCCGCACGCTGCGCGCCCTGGACGACCTCGGCGCCCAGTGGCACGAGATGCTCCCCGTGCAGCCCCTGCGCGGGAGGTTCCAGCGGCCCGACCTGCGCAACCACCGCAAGATCCTCGTGGTGGACGGGCTGGTGGCGTTCACCGGAAGCCAGAACGCCGTGGACCGCGGGTACCACAAGAAGCGCTACGGCCGGCGGAACCTGGCCTGGCAGGACGTCATGGTGCGCTTCGAGGGGCCCGTGGTCGCCGAGATCAACGCCCTGTTCATCACCGACTGGTACTCCGAGACCGACGAGCTGCTCGAGGCCGAGGCGGAGGCCGCGATCCCCGCGCCGCTGGAGGGCGGGACCGCCGACGCCGCACCGGTGGTGGCCGCCGGGCGTCCGGGCCTGCTCGACTGCCAGGTGGTGCCGTCGGGTCCCGGCTTCGACGGCGAGAACAACCTCAAGCTCTTCAACGCGCTCATGTACTACGCCCAGGAGCGCGTCATCATCACCAGCCCGTACTTCGTCCCCGACGACTCGCTGCTCTACGCGGTGACCACCGCCGCCGAGCGCGGCCTGCGGGTGGAGCTGTTCGTCTCCGAGGTGGGCGACCAGTGGCTGGTCTTCCACGCGCAGCGCTCCTACTACGAGGCGCTGCTGCGGGCCGGGGTGCGGATCTTCCTCTACCCGGCGCCGTACATCCTCCACGCCAAGCACGTCTCGATCGACGACGACGTCGCGGTGGTCGGCTCCTCCAACATGGACATCCGGTCCTTCAGCCTCAACCTCGAGATCTCCGTCATGGTGCGCGGCCGCTCCTTCGTGGACGACCTGCGCCAGGTCGAGGACTCCTACCGCGCCGTCAGCCGGGAGCTGCTGCTGAGCGACTGGCTGCAGCGGCCCTGGCGCAGCAAGCTCTTCGACAACGTCTGCCGCCTGACATCGGCCCTGCAGTAGCCGTCGCGCTCACGGACCGGAGCGGGGCGGACGGGTCGAGGCTCGCGGGATCAGGGTCGGGGCACTGAGCGACGTCCTCCCCGCCTGCGCGCCCCCCTCCTGCAGCAGGAGGTCGAGCGCCTTGGACGCGATGCTCTCGAACGGCACCCGCACGGAGGTGAGCGGCACGGGCATGCGGCTGACGATGGGGATGTCGTTGTAGCCCACCACGGACACGTCCCGGCCCACCTCCAGGCCGAGGCGGGTGGCGGCCGAGACGGCACCGACCGCGAGGTTGTCGTTGACCGTGAACAAGGCGGTGGGACGTGCCTCCGACTGCAGCAGCCGCGCCCCGTGCTCCTCGCCGGACTCCACCCCGAAGGACGTCGGGACGACGAGCGCGGGGTCCACGGGCAGGCCCGCCTCGCGCAACGCGCGCTCGTAACCGCGACGCCTCCCCAGCGCCGTGGAGGCGAAGTCCGGACCGGCGAGGAGCCCGATCAGGCGGTGGCCGAGGTCGAGCAGGTGGCGCGTGGCCAGGTAGCCGCCCAGCTCGTCGTCACCGAGGGAGGCCGGGCTCGCGCCGTCGGTCCGCAGTGCGAGCACGTGCGGGACCCCCCGCTCGCGCAGGTCACGGGGCAGCTGGTCGTCGACGCGAGCGGTGGCGAGGACCAGGCCGTCGACCTGGCGTGCGAGTAGGGCCTCGGTCGCGGTCCGCTCCAGGTCGGGATCGTCGCCGGCGACGGAGACGACGGCGAAGAGGCCGCGCCGGGACGCCTCGGCGTAGACGGCTTCGAAGAGGACGGCCATGACGGTGTCCGTGAGCCGGGGCACGAGCAGGCCGACGGTGCCGGTGGCGGCGCGGCGCAGGCTGGAGGCGGCGAGGTTGCGCCGGTAGCCGAGCTCCTCGGCCACGCGGCGCACCCGGGCGGCGGCCTCGCTGCGCGTGGGGGGCAGACGCTCGTCGAGGACGCGCGACACCATCGACACGCTCACCCCCGCGCGCTCGGCGATGTCCCGCAGCGTCACGGCTGCCGCCACGGCCACCCCCTCCTGCGCCAGGCCGTCCCACAGCGGCCGCCGACCAGAGCCAGCAGGTCGACCCTAGCCGACCCCTTGACACGCGACGGCCTCCGGGAGAAGTGTATGCAAACGTTCCACTGAACGATGCAACACAGTGGCCCGACAGCCAGCTCGACGATGAGGAAGGCACCTGACATGACCCTCCAGCCTCTCAACCTCCGCGGCCTGACCCCCGCCCCCGTCACGCCCTTCACCCGCGAGGGCGCGGTCGACCACGACGCCATCGCCCGCCTCGGCCGCTTCTACTCCAGCGTCGAGGGCATCACCGGCCTGGTGGTCCTGGGCCACGCCGGGGAGGGCACCTTCCTCACCCAGTCCGAGCAGGCTGACGTCATCACCTCCTTCGCCGAGGCAGCACCGAGCATCCCGATCATCGCCGGCATCACCGGTGAGGGCACCGCCGTGGCGGCGCAGGAGGCCCAGCGCGCCGTGGCCGCGGGCGCCGCTGCTGGCCTGGTGTACCCCTCCCACGGCTGGCTGCGCTTCGGCTTCCAGCCCGGCGCCGCCCAGGACCGCTACCGCGCGATCCACGAGGAGAGCGGTCTGCCGCTGATCCTCTTCCAGTACCCGGACGCCACCAAGGCCAGCTACGACCTGGCGACCCAGCTGGACATCGCCGCCCAGCCCGGCGTCTTCGCCACCAAGAACGGCGTGCGCAACATGAAGCGCTGGGACACCGAGATCCCCGTCCTGCGCCGCGAGCACCCTGACCTGCAGGTGCTCTCCTGCCACGACGAGTACCTCCTGCACACGATCTTCGACGTCGACGGCCTGCTCGTCGGCTACGGGGGCATCGCCCCGGAGCTGCTCGTGGACTTCATCGCCGCGGGGAAGGCCAAGGACTACCCCGCCGCCCGCGCCCTGCACGACCGCCTGCTCCCGGTGACCAAGGCCGTGTACCACCGCGGCTCGCACATGGAGGGGACCGTGGCGCTGAAGTGGGCCCTCGTGGCGCGCGGCCTGCTCGACCACGCCACCGTCCGCTCCCCGCTGATGCCCCTGCCGGAAGGCGCCGAGGCCGAGATCGCCGCCGCCGTCGCCGCGGCCGACATGCCGGAGGTCCGCCTAGGCGACCTCGTCTCCGCCTGAGACCCTCCCGGTGGGGGGCAGCGCTCGCCGCCCCCCACCGGGAGCACCACCGCACCACCGCAGCTCAGCACTCAGCACGACAGCAGCACCGGCGCCGATGGGCGCCACCTCAGCAACGACGCCGAGAAAGGGCTTCCGCCCATGAGCCAGACCCACCGCACCGTCAGCGCGGACCCCGTGTTGCTGGTCTCCCACGACTCCGCCCCCTCACCCTCAGCCTCCGCCCCCGCTCCCGCGCCCACGCCCACGGGCTCCGGCAGCGAGGAGCCCGCGCCCCCCGCCGGCCGCTGGAGGTCCCGCCTCCGGCTGCTCGCCCTGGCAGGGCCCGCCTTCATCGCCGGTGCCTGGCAGTTCGGCCCGGGCAACCTCACCTCGGCCATCCAGGCCGGTAGCCGCTACGGTTACTCCCTCATCTGGGTGATCGCGGTGGCGACGGTCCTCATGGTCGTCTTCGCCGACATGAGCATCCGCGTGGCCCTGCGCTCGCGCGGCTCGCTCGTCGACACCATCAAGACCACCCTGGGGCGCCCCACCGGGGTGGCGGCCGGCCTGGGCGTCTTCCTCATCACCCTGGCCTTCTCCGTCGGCAACGCCGTCGGGACCGGGCTGGGCCTGTCCCTCGTGGTGGGCGGCAACCCGATGTGGTGGACGCTGGCCGTGACCGCCGTCATCGCCTGCATCGTCTTCGCGCGCTCCCTCTACGGCGTCGTCGAGAAGCTGCTGCTGGTCATCGTGGCGGCCATGGGCATCGCCTTCGTCGCCACGGCGATCGTCACGCGACCCGACTGGGGGGCTGCCGCCGGCGGTCTGGTCCCGGTCGTCCCCGCGGGGACGGGCCTGCTGCTCGTCGCCCTCGTCGGGACGAACTTCTCGATGAACGCCGCCTTCTACACCGGGTACGCCTCCCGCGAGCGCGGCCTGCGCCGCGAGCAGTACCGGGAGACGACCATCGTCGACACCGTTCCCGGCATCGTGGCTCCCGGCATCATGACGGCGCTGGTGGTCATCGCCGCTGCGGCGACGCTCCCGGGCGTCGGAGGCGCAGCAGGCGCCACGCTGGGTGACTTCTCCGGCGTCCTGGAGCCCATCGCCGGCGAGCTCGGTCGCACCATCTTCGCGCTCGGGTTCTTCGGCGCCGCCGTGGCGGCCATGATCGCCAACGCGACGGCCGGTGGCACGCTGCTCTCGGACGGCCTGGGCTTCGGCAACACGCTCTCCAGCTGGAGGCCCCGGCTGGGCATGCTCGCGGTGCTGGCGTTCGGAGCCACCGTCACGGTGCTCGCGCACGGCACCTCGCCGGTGCAGCTCATCATCGTGGCCCAGGCGCTCACCGTGGTCGTGGCGCCGCTGCTGGGCGTGCTGCTCTTCGTCCTGACCAACAACCGCCGGCTCATGGGCGACCTGGCCAACCGCTGGTGGCAGAACGTCCTGGCTGTCGTCGGCATCGCCGCGATCTTCGCCGTCTGCTACCAGCTGCTGGTGACCGTCGTCCTCTGAGGCCCACAGCCCCACGCGCGCGGCTGCGCCCCGGCACCCCGCCGGGGCGCGGCCGCGCCGCACGACACCCCGTCAGGGGTAGGTCATCACCAGGCGGGCGTGCCAGGCGAGGGCGCTGGTGTCGGTGAGCGAGGCGACCTGGTCCACGACGGCGCGCAGGCGGCCGGCGTCGTCGTCGGCCTGGGAGTGCCAGGCCGCGAAGGGCGGCTCCATGACGTGCGGCGTCTCCAGCAGCGCGCGCACGAGGTCGGTGACCACCTGGCGCTCCTCGGCGTAGGTCGAGGCCTTGTCCCGGCTGGTCAGCACGAACGCGGCGGCGACCCCCTTGAGGACGGCGATCTCCACCTCGGTGGCGCGCGGCACCACGAGGTCGGCGGCGTAGCGGGTCAGCGGCCCGGGGCCGGCCACCGCGCGGGTCGCCTGCTCCGCGGCGGCGCAGAACCTGCCGATGAGCTGGCTGGTGGTGTCCTTCAGGGCCGCCAGCGACGCCCAGGAGCCGTCGTAGTGGTCCACCCAGTACGGGGTGGCCAGCAGCCGGTCGAGGGCGGCGTCCACCTCGACGTCGGCGGCGTCGGGCAGGTGCCAGGCGCGCACGGCGTCCGCGATGTGGCCGCGCTCGTCTCGGGAGGCCAGCGCGCGCAGGTCCAGCCGGCCCGCGACCACCGCGTCCTCCAGGTCGTGCACGGAGTACGCGACGTCGTCGGACAGGTCCATGACCTGCGCCTCGATGCAGCGGCGGCGGTCGGGAGCCCCGTCGCGCAGCCACGCGAACACGGCGTCGTCGCCGTCGTCGCCGCCACCGCCGCCGGGGGTGCTGCTGGCGTAGACGCCGAACTTGCGCGTCACACCGCGCGGGTCGTCCCCGGAGTGCCACGGGTACTTGGTGGTCGCGTCCAGGCTCGCCCGCGTGAGGTTGAGGCCGGCCGGGCCCCCGCCGGCGCCGTCGGGGAAGCGGGTCTTGGGCTCCAGGCGCGTCAGCAGCCGCAGCGTCTGGGCGTTGCCCTCGAAGCCGCCGATGGCGGCGGTGAGCTGCGCGAGCGCCGACTCGCCGTTGTGGCCGAACGGCGGGTGGCCGAGGTCGTGGGACAGGCACGCGGTGTCGACGACGTCCGGGTCGCAGCCCAGCGCCCCGCCCAGCTCGCGCCCCACCTGCGCCACCTCGAGGGAGTGCGTGAGGCGGGTGCGGGCGAAGTCGTCCGAGCCCGGACCCACCACCTGGGTCTTGGCGCCCAGGCGGCGCAGGGCCGAGGAGTGCAGCACGCGGGCGCGGTCACGGGCGAACGCGCTGCGCTTGTAGCTCTTGGGCGCCTCCGGGGCCCAGCGGGCTCGGGCGTGCTCGCCGTAGCCGCTGGCCTCGCCGTCCACCTCGCAGTGCGCGCCGCGGTCGTGCCGGCCCTCGGTCCGCACGCGCCTACCCGCCCGCCGTCGCGGCGGGGTCGAGCTCACCCGCGCGCACCACGTCGAGGGCGGCGCCGTCGAGCTCGCGGGAGTCGAGCCAGCCCTCGGGCAGCACCACCCGCGGCGCGGGCGAGGTGCGGCCGCGGGAGCCCTCGGCGGCCTCGCCCGGGTGGGGCTGGTCGAGGTCGAGGGTGTCGATGAGCGCGTCGAGCGCGGCCAGGGAGTCGACCAGGCCCAGCTGGGCGCGCAGGTGCCCGCCCACCACGTAGCCCTTGAGGTACCAGGCGACGTGCTTGCGGATCTCGCGGCAGCCGCGCAGCTCGTCACCGAAGTGCTCCACGAGCAGCTCGGCGTGGCGGCGCAGGGTCTCGGCCACGAAGCGCAGGCCCGGGCGCACCCGCTGGGGCTCCCCGCGCATCGCCGCCGCGAGGTCGGCGAACAGCCACGGCCGCCCGAGGCACCCGCGCCCGACCACCACGCCGTCGCAGCCGCTGCGCTCGACCAGGCGCACGGCGTCCTCGGCGGACCAGACGTCGCCGTTGCCGAGCACGGGCACGCTGGTCACGGCCTCCTTGAGGCGGGCGATCGCCTCCCAGTCGGCGGTGCCGGCGTAGCCGTCCGCGGCGGTGCGGCCGTGCAGCGCCACCCACGCGGCGCCCTCGGCCTCGGCGGTGCGGCCGGCGTCGAGGTAGGTGAGGTGCTCGGGGTCGATGCCCTTGCGCATCTTCACCGTGACCGGGACGTCGGGCCCGCTGGAGCGCTGGGCGCTGCGCACGGCGGAGCGCACCACGTCCCGGAACAGGTCGCTCTTCCAGGGCAGCGCCGAGCCACCGCCGCGGCGCGTCACCTTGGGCACCGGGCAGCCGAAGTTGAGGTCCACGTGGTCGGCGAGGTCCTCGGTGACGAGCATCCGCACCGCGGCGCCCACCGTGGTGGGGTCGACGCCGTAGAGCTGCACGCTGCGGGGGCTGGCGCCCGGCTCGTGCTGCACCAGCCGCAGGCTCTCCGGGGTGCGCTCCACCAGGGCCCGGCTGGTGACCATCTCCGAGACGTAGACGCCGGCGCCGTGCTCGCGGCACAGGCTGCGGAACGGGGCGTTGGTCACCCCGGCCATCGGCGCGAGGACCACGGGGACGTCGACGACGTGGTGCCCGAAGCGCAGCGGCGGCAGCAGGGGCGCGGCCAGCTCACCGGCCTGGCCAGGAGCGTCGAGTGCGGTGGTCACGGCACCAGTGTCCCGCACCGGTCGGCGCGCCGGGCGCAGCACGGGGGTCACCCCACGCGGGCGGTGCGCCGCTCGTGCAGGGCCGACGGCACGTCGGGGTGCAGCGGCATGACGTGCTGCATGCCGGTGATGCGGAACAGGCTGGCCACCCGGGTGCCCGTGGAGACCAGCTCGAAGGTGCGGCGGTGGGCCCGGGAGAGCTTGTAGCCCTGCACCAGCACGCCGAGCGCGTAGGAGTCGATGAAGGTCACTCGCCGCAGGTCCACCACGACGTGCTGGGCGGCGGAGGCCCCGGTGGGCCGCAGGAGCCCGCGCAGCACCTCGCGCAGCTCCGGGGCGGTCCGGATGTCCAGGTCCCCCTCGACGAGCACCACGGCGACGTCGTCGGCGCCGGGCAGGTCGCCCGTCTGGCTCGCCGTGCTCGTCGTGATGCTCATGCGTACCCCCCGGCGGCTGACCGCCCTCGTGGTGGTGGGTCAGGCCGTCGACCGCTGCGATCCTCCCAGCGCGCAGGCCGCTGAGCACCCCGGGGGCGCCTCACCTCGCCCGGTCGGGCGTCCCCCGGGCCCCGGGCGTGCGCCTGAGCGGACCCCACGCCCGCAGCGCGTCGAGGACCCCCGCGAGAGCCGGTCGCGGAACGGGCCGCCGGAGGGGCGGGGCGAGGGGTGGTCAGGCACCTCGGAGGAGGTGCCCCTTCAGCGTGACCGGGCGGCTACTCGCAAGGGGCCGATCGTCCGAGGCCCCGCAGGGCCACCACGGTCCGCTGCGGAGCGCCGGCGTCAGGCCTGCCGGAGGGACCGCCCTCGCGCACTCACCCCCACGCGTCGCGGAGGAGGTCCGCAGCCTCCGACCGCGGCAGCAGCCGCTGTCCGCCGGCGGCAGCAGCGCGAACGACGCCTGGAGCCGCCGAGCGGTCTCCTGGTCCTGCTCGGACCTGCGCCGGTGGTCCTCCGCCCCGAGCCCGGCGGGGACCCTGCCCTCGAGCAGGGTGGTCACGGCCTCCCAGGCGAGTCCGGCGGGAGAGGGGTCGACGAGCACACCCGTCCGGGCGGGACCGGCGGGACGGACACCGCGCTTCGGCCGGGTCGACAGCCGCCACGGCGGCTCGACCTCCTCGTCGCCGTCCGTGCTCCGTCGTGTCCGCGGTGCGACGTCGACGCTCCCCCACCGGACCGGGGCGTCCGGCCCGCCGGAGCGGCCCCAGCCCCTGCCCGAGACAGCCACGTCAGCCAGCGAGAGGTCGGCGGGCGCCGCCACCGGGAAGTCCAGCTCGTCCGCAGGTGGCTCCGGCAGGAGGTCCTCGTCGTCCACGACGACGATCATCGCGCTCTCAGCGCGCCGCAGGCGGGTCGGGGACGGCGGCGTAGACCTCGCCGTGGCGCGGCAGCCAGCCGAGCCGGTCCAGCGGCCACGCCCGCAGCACCACCCGTCCGACCACGGCGCCCTGCGCGACGAAGCCGCCGTCGGAGTCCTGGTGGTAGCGGGAGTCGCGGGAGTTCCCGCGGTTGTCGCCCATCACCCACAGCTGCCCGGCGGGCACCGTCACGTCGAACGGCACCTGCGTGGTGTCGGTCCCCGGCTGCAGGTAGGGCGTCTCGTCGAGGGCGACGCCGTCCACGGACGTCCGTCCTGCGGCGTCGCAGCAGACCACGTGGTCCCCGGGCAGCCCGACGACCCGCTTCACGAGGTGGCCCTGGGCGGGGTCGGGCAGCACCCGCAGGAAGACGAGGACGGCGACGGCGGCCCGGCCCACCGGTCCGCGCTGCTGCTCAGACGCACCGCCGGTCGCGGCACCCGCGGCGGAGGAGGCGCCGGTGCCGCGGTCCAGCCAGCCGCGCTGGTCCGCGAAGACCACCACGTCCCCGCGCTGCAGCGGCAGCGCGCCGGGCACCAGCGGCGTGGCGAGCACCCGGTCCCCCTCGAGCAGCGCCGGCTCCATGGAGGCGCTGGGGATGGAGAACGGGCGCGCCAGGAAGGTGGTCACCAGCAGCGACACCACCAGGGCCGCGACCACCACCACGGCCGCCTCGCGGACCGCGGCGAGCGCCCGGCGCCGACGCCGGCGCGGGCGCCGCGGGCGCAGCAGCGGCGCCTGGGTGGCGGTGCGCCCGTCGTCGTCGTCGTGGTCCACGCGACCAGTCTCACCCGCGGCCCCCGCTGCGGGGGGTCGGGCCGCGCCGGTGGCCGGCGGGGCCTCAGGCGGCCAGGGCTGAGGCGTCCGGGTCGGGCTCCTGGTCACGCCGGGGGGCCGGCCGGTCCCCCGGCATGAGGAGGACGGCGAGCAGCAGCACCACCGCCAGGGCCACCACCCCGACGAAGACCAGGTGGACGGCGTCGGCGAGCTCGGCCGGGGCCACGGTGCCGGAGTCGGCCGAGCGGCCGCCCAGGCTCGCGTTGACCACCGCCCCGAACACGGCGATGCCCACCGCGCTGCCGGCGGAGCGGGCGAACATGTTCAGGCCCGTCACCACCCCGCGCTCGCCCCAGCCGACGGCGGACTGCGCGGCGATGAGGGTGGGGGACGCGGACAGCCCCATGCCCAGGCCGATGACGAAGGAGGCCCCGGCCACCAGCGCGACGCTGGAGGAGGCGTCGAGCAGCAGGAGCATCCCCGCACCGGCCAGCACCACCACCGCCCCGACGAGCGCGGTGGAGCGCATCCCGAAGCGCAGGTACAGGCGTCCGGACTGGGAGGCCGAGACCGGCCACCCGAGGGTCAGCGCGGCGAGCGCGAAGCCCGCCACCAGCGGGCCGGTGCCGAGGCTGACCTGCACGTACGTCGGCACGTAGGAGGTCAGGGCGAGCAGCGCCGCCCCGATGCACGCCGACGCGGCGCTGGTGGCCACGAGCAGGCGGCGGCGCAGCAGGTGCAGCGGCACCACCGGGTCCGCGGCGCGGCGCTCCACCACCGCGAACAGCGCCAGCAGCAGCGCGCCGGCGGCGAAGACGCCCACGCCCGGCGCCGACGCCCACGCCCACGCCTGGCCGCCCTCGAGCACGCCCAGCACGAGCAGCGTCAGCGCCGCCGTGAGGAGGGTCGCCCCGAGGACGTCGACCTGGGCCCGTCGCCGCTCGCGCTGCTCGTGGAAGCGCCAGCCGATGGCGGCGGCCGCCACCAGGCACAGGGGGATGTTGATGAGGAAGATCCACCGCCAGCTCGTGTACTCGGAGAACACCCCGCCCAGGGTCGGTCCCACCACGGACGAGACGCCCCACACGCTGGCGATGTAGCCCTGGACCTTCGCGCGCTCGGCCACGGAGTAGACGTCCCCGACGATGGTCATGGACATCGGCTGCACCGCGCCGGCGCCCAGGCCCTGCACGGCGCGGAAGGCGATGAGCGATCCCATGCTCCACGCGGCGCCGCACAGCACCGACCCGAGCAGGAACAGGCCGATGCCGACCAGCATCACGGGCTTGCGCCCGAAGACGTCGGCCAGCTTGCCGAACACCGGCACGGTGACGGCCTGGGCGAGCAGGTAGGCGCTGAAGAGCCACGGGAACTGGGCGAAGCCGCCCAGCTCGGCCACCACGGAGGGCACCGCGGTGGCGATGACGGTGGCGTCGATGGCCACGAGGGCCGTGGACAGCATGACGCCCAGCAGGACCGGGCCGCGCTCGGACCGCAGCCCGACACCCGCGCTCGTCGAACTCACGGGCCCCAGGCTAGGTGCCCCGAGCAACCCGCAGGCGGACGGCGGTCAGGCGCCGGCACCCGCCGCGTGC
This sequence comes from Quadrisphaera sp. RL12-1S, assembly GCF_014270065.1. Classification (NCBI taxonomy): domain Bacteria; kingdom Bacillati; phylum Actinomycetota; class Actinomycetes; order Kineosporiales; family Kineosporiaceae; genus Quadrisphaera; species Quadrisphaera oryzae. The sequence continues at coordinate 78,131 of NZ_JACNME010000008.1, forward strand.
TGGTGGGGGGCGTGCAGCGGCTGGTCGAGCCGCGCCAGCAGGTGCTGGCGGAAGCGCGCCGCGCGCTGGTCGGCCTGGGCCTGCGTGATCTTCCCGGCCTCCACGCGCTCGGCCAGCTGGGCCTTCTCGGCCCCGACGAGGGCGTTCACGAGGGCGTCGGTGCTGGTCCCGTGGGCCTTGGCCACGCTGGCCGGGGTGGCGCCGGGCTGGCGCAGCTCGGTGCGCAGCTGCTGCGGGGTGGTGCCCAGCAGCGCCGCTGCCGCGTCGAGCTCCGCCTTCCCCCACCCGCCCTTGCCGCCCCTGCCGCGGTGACCGCCCGCCCGGTCCGCGGCCAGCGTGGAGGCCACCCGGTCGGCCTGGGCCTGGGTCAGGGCGCCGCTCGAGACGAGCGGCGCCAGGTCCTCCGCGAGCCGCTGCTCGCGGTGCTGCTGGGAGGTGCGGGACGGCGCCGTCGCCGTCGTCGACGCGCCGGGCGCTGAGGTCGAGGCGGAGGCGGGCAGGGCCACCGCCACGCCCACCGCCAGCAGGAGCCCACCGGTGAGGGCGGCGATGGTCTTGGTGCGCACTGGTCCTCCGTGCTCGGGGCCGGCCCGCCGCCAGGTCGTCGCCGGCGGGCGCTGTCGACGGTGCGCTGCCCGGCTGTGAGCAGGCTGTCGGCCAGCCGCGACGCACCTGGTGCTGCGGGCCGCCACCTGGGAGCCTCCTGGGAGGCCCGTCAGCCGAGCAGCCAGCCGTTCGCCTCGGCCAGCCGCACCGCCTCCGCCCGGGTGCGGGCCCCGGTCTTGCCGATGGCCGCCGAGAGGTGGTTGCGGACGGTGCCCTCGGACAGCCCCAGGGCGAACGCCAGGTCGGCCGCGGTGCCGCCGTCGCGGGCGGCGCGCAGCACCTGCGTCTCCCGCTCCGTGAGCGGGCTCGTGCCGGCGGCCAGGCTCTCCGCCGCCAGCGCCGGGTCCACCACGCGCAGCCCCGCGGCCACGCGGCGGACGGCGTCGGCCAGCTCCCGGGCGGGGGTGTCCTTGACCACGAAGCCCGAGGCGCCGGCCTCCATCGCGCGGCGCAGGTAGCCCGGGCGGCCGAAGGTGGTGACCACGAGCACGCGCGTGCCCGGGCAGGCGGCGCGCACCGCGGCGGTGGCCGCGATGCCGTCCAGGCCGGGCATCTCCACGTCGAGCAGGGCGACGTCGGGGCGGTGCTCGCGCACGACCGCCACCACCTCGTCACCGCGCGACACCTCGGCGACGACGTCGAGGTCGCTCTCCAGCTGCAGCAGCGCGGCGAGCGCGCCGCGGACGAGGGCCTGGTCGTCGGCGAGCAGCAGCCGCAGCGAGGTCATGCGCGCCCGCCCTCGTCGTCGTCGGCGACGTCGACGGCGGCGGGTCCGGGGACCGTGACGGCGAGGCGGAAGCCGCCCGCGCTGGAGCGGCCCGTGCTGACCCGCGCCCCGGCGCGCCGGGCGCGCTCGGCCAGGCCGCCGAGCCCGCTGCCGTCCGGTGCGCCGTCGGCGGATCGCGCGGGGCCGCGGCCGTCGTCGCTGACCACCAGCTCCACCGACGACAGCTCCACCCAGCACTCCGAGGCGCGGGAGTGGCGGACCACGTTGGTGACGCCCTCGCGCACGGCCCACGCGAACACCTCCCGCAGCTCGGCGGGCAGCTCGGCGTCGACGCTGGCGGGCAGGTGCGCGGTGATGCCGGCGGCGGCGAGGGCCTGGCGGGCGCCGGCCAGCTCGGTGCCCAGGCTGGCCTCGCGGTACCCGGCCAGCGCCGCGCGGACGTCCGCCAGGGCGTCCCGCGAGAGGCGCTCCACCTCGTCCACCTCCGCCCTGGCGCGCTCCCGGGCGGCCTCGTCACCGGTCTCCAGCAGGCGCGAGGCGAGCTGCGCCTTGAGCGTCACCACCGTGAGGGAGTGGCCGAGGAGGTCGTGCAGGTCGCGGGCCACGCGGCCGCGCTCTTCCACCACGGCCAGGCGCGCGAGGTCCTGCTGGGCCAGGGCCAGCTGGCGGCCGCGGCGGGCGGTGGCGGTGACCCCGAAGATGGTGGTGCCGGCCAGGGCGGTGGACAGGGCGATGGAGTCGAGGTCTCCCAGGCGCGGGTCCGCGAACGGCGCGAGCAGGCAGCCGACCACGATGCCGAGGGAGATGACGACCCCCGCCACCCGCGGCAGCGCGAAGATCGCGTAGACGGCCAGGAAGACGAAGGTCGCCGCGCCGTCGACGCCGGCACCCACGAACGACAGGGCCGACAGCACGACGAGCGAGGCGAAGGTGGTCCACGCGACCCGCGGCTCCTGCTCCAGCGCCCACCCGTAGGCGTCGCGCTGGCGGTCGCGGAACGCCAGCGACCACAGGTAGAGCGCGGCGAAGGCGAGGACCGCCACCACCGAGACGGTCCCGGAGGCCCGGTCGGGGTTGCGCAGCGCCGGCAGCAGCGGGTTGAGGAGGAACACCAGCCAGACCGCCGCCATGAGCCAGCCCCAGCGGCGCCACCGCCGCGCCGCGCGCGACGGGGGCGTCGGGGGCGACAGGGGTGCCGACGACGACGCCGACGACGACGCCGACGACGACGGCGCGACGCCGGCCGCGGCAGCGGTGGCTGCGGCGGCCGGGGCGCTCGTCCTCACGGGAGCGATGGTCACACGCGGGCGGTGTCGCGGCGGAACAGCCAGGCCGCGGCGGCGCCGAACAGCAGTGCCCACACCACCAGGCTGGCCGCGCCGGCAGCGACGCTCGACTCGTGGGCGAAGGGGTGGCGGGCCAGCACGCTGGGGCCCCACGCGGGGGTGAGGGCGGCGATGTGCCGCATCGTCGTCCCGAAGATCGACAGCGGGACGAAGAGGCCGCCCACCATCGCCAGCAGCGACATCCCAGCACCCACCACCTGCATCGCGTTCTCCGCGGGCACGAGGTAGCCGACGGCCAGCCCGAGCGCCGCGAACGGGACGGCGCCCAGCCACGCGGCGAGCGCGGCCACGGCCCAGTCCCCCGCGGGCAGGCGGCCGCCCATGACGGCCCCCACCGCCAGGACGACGACGACGGGCAGCGCCGCCAGCACCAGCGCCGTCAGGACCTTGGTGACCACCTGGGCGGCGGGGCGCAGCGGCGTGAGGCGCAGCTGGCGGCTCCAGCCCGTGCTGCGCTCGATGGAGACGGCGGCTCCGGTGACCGCCGCGGCGACCATCGCGCCGTAGACGGCGAAGTTGACCGCCACGTACGCCTTGCCCTGCGGGTCGGACTGCGCGCCGGAGAAGCTCAGGACGAACACCACCGGGAGCACCACGCTGAAGACGAGGGTGCGCCGGTTGCGCAGGAGCCGCCGCAGCTCGAGGCGGACGTAGGTCGGGTTGACCAGCGGGCGGCGCACCGCGCCCGTCGTCGTCAGCGCCGTCGTGGTGGCCGTCGTGGTGGCCGTGGTGGTGGTCATCGCTGCTCCTGCGAGGTGCTGGGGGTGCCGGTGGTGGGCTGGGTGAGGGCCACGAAGGTGTCCTCCAGGCCGCGGGACGTGACCTCGAGGTCACGGCTCGGGGTCCGGGTGAGCAGGTGGCGGGCCAGGGCGTCGGAGTCGGTGGTGTGCGCCGTGACGGTGCTGCCCGCCAGGGAGACGGACTCGACGCCGTCCAGGTCGCCGAGGCGGTCCACCTCCGCGGGGGTGGCGCCCGGCCAGGTGGCGCGCACCGTGCGACCGGAGGACATGGCGCGCACCTGCGCGGCGGTGCCGTCGGCCACCACGCGCCCGCGGCTGACCAGCACCACGCGGTCGGCGTAGGCGTCGGCCTCCTCGAGGTAGTGGGTCGCGAAGACCACGGTGCGGCCCTTGGCCGCATCCGCCTGGATGGCGCCCCAGAAGGCGCGGCGGCCCTCGACGTCCATCCCGGTGGTGGGCTCGTCGAGCACGAGCAGGCGCGGGTCGGGCAGGAGCGCCAGGGCGAAGCGCAGCCGCTGCTGCTCACCGCCGGAGCACTTCCCCACCCGGCGGCCGGCGATCCCCGCGATGCCGGCGCGCTCCATGACGGCGTACAGCGGCTGGTGGCTGGCGAACAGGCTCGCGGTGAGCTGCACCGTCTCGGCCACGGTGAGGTCCTTGAGCAGGCCGCCGGTCTGCATGACCGCGGAGATCCACCCCCGGTCCACCGCGTCGCGCGGCGTGGTGCCGCACACCTCCACGGTGCCCGAGGTGGGCTGGGCCAGGCCGAGCACCACGTCGAGGGTGCTGGTCTTGCCGGCGCCGTTCGGCCCGAGGAAGGCCACCACCTCTCCGGGCTCGATGCGCAGGTCGATGCCGTCGACGGCGGTGACCGCGCCGAAGCGCTGGGTGAGACCGCGCAGGAGGAGGGCCGGGGCGCCGGGGGCGGGGGCTGCGGGGTGGGCCGCGCGCGCGGTCCCCCGGGGCTGCGCGCCCCGCGCGGTGGTGGTCGCTGTGCTCATGGGACGAGCCTGGCGGCCGGGGGCCCGCCGTCCCTGGGCCTGGCGTCACGACCTGCCCGTGACAGGTGTCAGGGGTGGGGCTCAGCGGGCGCGGGCCAGCCGGTACTCGACCTCCGGGCGGCCCGTGCCGCCGTAGCGCTGGTGCCGCTCGAGCTCACCGGCCTCCGTGAGGTGCTCCAGGTAGCGACGGGCGGTGACCCGGGAGGTGCCGCACGTGGCCGCCACCTCCGAGGCGGAGGCGCCCACCGCGGGACCCGCCGCGGTGACCGCTCGGCGCACCGCCTCCAGGGTCTCCGGCGCCAGCCCTGAGGGCAGGGCCGCCCCGGCGCTGCTGCGCAGGGCGGCGAAGGCGCGGTCGACGTCGCCCTGGTCCAGCGGGGCCTCGCGCGCGTCGTCGCCGTGCAGCTGGGCGCGGAAGTCGAGGTAGCGGGTCAGCTTCTCCTCGAAGGAGCGGCGGGTGAACGGCTTGAGCAGGTACTGCACCACGCCCAGGGAGACGGCCGCGCGCACGGCGTGCAGGTCGCGGGTGGACGTGACGGCGATGACGTCACCGGTCCAGCGGGCGGCCCGCAGGGAGCGCACCAGGTCGAGCCCGTGCCCGTCGGGCAGGTCGAGGTCGAGCAGCACGAGGTCCACCGGCGCCTCGCGGGGGGCGGCCCTCAGCACGGCGACCGCGTCGCGGACCGTCCCCGCGGTGCCCGCCAGCACCAGGCCCCGCACCCCGGTGACGTACTGGGCGTGCGCTGCCGCCAGGACCGCCTCGTCCTCCACGACCAGCACCCGCACCGCACCGCTCACGCGAGGCCCGCCAGCGGGAGCCGCACCTCGAACGTGGAGCCGTCGACGTCCACCGTGCCGCGGCGGCGGCGGACCACCTGGTCGACCAGGGACAGCCCCAGCCCCCGTCCCGCGGCGGTCGCGGCCACCTTGGTGGTCCAGCCGCGGGTGAAGGCGGCGTCGACGAGGTCGTCGGGCAGGCCGGGGCCGCTGTCGCTGACCCTGAGCAGCAGGTCCGGGCCGTCAGGGCGCACGCCCACGAGGACCTCGCGCCCCTCGCCGTCGGCGCGGGCGTCCAGGCCGGCCACCGCGTCGACGGCGTTGTCGATGAGGTTGCCGAGCACCGTGACCAGGTCGCGTCCCGCCGACGGGCTGGTGGCGAGCCCGGCAGGCAGGAACGAGCCCGGCTCCACCTGCACGGTCACGGCCCGCTCCGCGGCCTGGGCGGTCTTGCCCAGCAGCACCGCGGCCACCACCGGCTCCTCGATGCTCTCCACCACCCGGTCGGTGAGCCGCTGGCTGACCGCCAGCTGCTCGACGGCGTACTCGACAGCACGGTCGGGGTGCCCCGTCTCCACGAGGACGACGACGGTGTGCAGGCGGTTGGCGGCCTCGTGCGCCTGTGAGCGCAGCGCCTCCGACAGCGCCCGGGTGGAGTCGAGCTCACCGGTGAGCTCCTCCAGCTCGGTGCGGTCGCGCAGGGTCATCACCGTCCCGTGACGGCGCCCCGCCCACTCCACCCGCGACTGGCTGACCACGAGCACCCGCTCGTCCGTGAGGTGGGTCTCGTCGGTGGCCTCGCGCCCGTCCACCAGCAGGTCGCGCAGCGAGGGAGCCACCGGGAGACCGGCCGCGGGGCTGCCCACCGGGTCCGCGCCGGCCCCGTCCAGGCCCAGCAGGCGCCGGCCCTCGTCGTTGGCCACCCCCACCCTGCCGCTCGGGTCGACGACGACGAGCCCCTCGCGCACCGAGTGCAGCACCGCCTCGTGGGAGGAGTACATGCGCTCGAGCTCCTCGCTGCCCATGCCGTGCGTCTGGCGGCGCAGGCGCCGGGACACCAGGGCGCTGCCCGCGAGCGCCACGAGCATGAGGCCCCCGAGGGCGGCCAGCGGCACGGGCAGGCTGCGCAGGAACTCCTGGTCCAGCTGCGCGGTGGTCACCCCGACGGCCACGAGCGCCACCACGGGGCGTCCGCCGTCCGCCGCCGTCGTCGTCGTCCCGAAGACGGGGACGACGGCCCGCACCGAGGCCCCGAGGGTGCCGGTGTAGGTCTCGGTGTAGGGCTGGCCGGCCAGGGCCTGCTCGCGCGAGCCCAGGTAGGTCCTGCCGATCTCCGCCGGGTTCGGGTGGGTCCAGCGGGTGCCGTCGGGCGCCATGATCGTGATGAAGGAGATCCCGGCCTCGGAGCGGACGGCCTCGGCGAAGGGCTGCAGGGCCGCGGTCGCGCTGCCCGGGTCGGTGCGCTCGGCGGCCGCGGCCTGGACCACCTCGGGGCTCAGCGCGATGGCCTCGGCGATGCCCAGCACGCGCTGGGAGGCGGCAGCCTGGTCGCGGCGCACGTCGAGCACCGCGTCGAGGGCGGCGACCCCGAGGAGCAGGACGACGAGCAGAGCCGCCTGCAGGGCGAGCAGCTGACGCGCGAGCGACATCGCCCGCACCCGGGACCCGAGCACCCCCACAGGATGCAGTGCTGGTCGCGGGCTGTGAACACAAGGTTCACAACGACGACACCCCCGGCGGCACCGGGCAGCCTTCAGGACAGACGGGCTGTGACCCGTGGCACACCGGAGCGGAGCAGCCCCGGTCTCACGACGACGTGGAGGTGCGCTGATCATGAGCAGCTCGGCAGCTGCGGTCCCGGCCGGGACCGCCCCCAGGAAGCACAGGGACAAGTCCCACTGGCTGTACATCGCGGTGATCGTCGCGGTGGCGGCCGGCATCGTCCTGGGCCTGACCGCCCCGGAGACCGCCAAGGGCATGAAGCCCATCGGTGACGCCTTCATCTCGCTGGTCAAGATGATGATCGGCCCGGTGATCTTCTGCACCATCGTCCTGGGCATCGGTTCCATCCGGAAGGCAGCGACCGTCGGCAAGGTCGGCGGCATCGCCCTCGGCTACTTCCTGGCGATGTCGACGTTCGCCCTGGTCATCGGCCTCATCGTCGGCAACGTCATCCACCCCGGTGACGGGCTGACCATCTCCGACGCCAGCGCGGCTGCGGCGCAGAAGGCCGCGGCGACCGCCGCCGAGGCCTCGGCGGAGCACCCCGGCGTCATCGGCTTCATCACCGGCCTCATCCCCACCACGCTGTTCTCGGCGCTCGTGCAGGAGCAGGTGCTGCAGGTCCTCGCCGTCGCGCTCCTCGTCGGCTTTGCGCTCCAGACCATGGGCGACGCCGGCAAGCCGCTGCTCGACCTGGTCGGCCACGTGCAGAAGCTCGTCTTCAAGATCCTCGCCTGGGTGATGTGGCTGGCCCCGATCGGCGCGTTCGGCGCCATCGCCGCCGTGGTCGGCGCCACCGGCGTCGACGCCCTCAAGGCGCTCGCCATCCTCATGGGCGCCTTCTACCTGACCTGCGCCGTCTTCGTCTTCGTCATCCTCGGCACGATCCTGCGGATCGCCACCGGCGTGAACATCTTCAGCCTGCTGAAGTACCTCGGCCGCGAGTTCCTGCTCATCGTCTCGACGTCCTCCTCCGAGACCGCGCTGCCCCGCCTCATCGCCAAGATGGAGCACCTGGGCGTGGCCCGTCCCGTCGTCGGGATCGTCGTGCCGACCGGGTACTCCTTCAACCTCGACGGCACCGCGATCTACCTGACGATGGCCTCGATCTTCATCGCCGACGCCATGGGCACCCCGCTGTCCGTCAGCGCCCAGATCGGCCTGCTGCTCTTCATGATCCTCGCCTCCAAGGGCGCCGCCGGCGTCACCGGCGCCGGCCTGGCCACCCTCGCCGGCGGCCTCTCGGCCCACGCCCCGGCCCTGGTCCCCGGTGTCGGCTTCATCGTGGGCATCGACAGGTTCATGTCCGAGGCCCGCGCCGTCACCAACTTCTCCGGCAACGCGGTGGCCACGGTGCTCGTCGGCACCTGGACCAAGCAGATCGACTCCGGCCGCGTCAAGGCCGTCCTCTCCGGCGGCCTGCCCTTCGACGAGTCGAGCCTCGCGGCCGACAGCGCCCACGGCGCCCCGACCGCCGGCCCGGTGGCCCCGTCCCAGCTCGCCGGTGACCTCGACCTCTCGGGCGACCGTCCGCTGGCGGGCAGCACCCAGCGCTGACGCCGCACCTCCCGACGCCCGGACGCCGGTCTCCCCCGAGGAGGCCGGCGTCCGGTGCGTCTGCGCCCGTCCCCTCTTGGCTCAGGGTGGCCCTGGTCCGATGTCGATGGACCGGGGCCACCCTGAGCCATCGAGGAGGCGGGCAGGCGTCAGGCGGACGAGGCGCCGGCCTGCTCCCGCTCGCTGCTGATCCGCCCGAGCACGGCGCGCTCGATGCGCGTGGCGTCCGCGTCGGCGAGGTCGATGAAGCTGAGGGCCACCTCGGCGCGCTCGGCGTCGACGCGCACGACGCGGGCGGCGGCGGTGACGGTCTCCTCGGCGTCGACCTCCACCACCAGCTCCACCTCGTCGTCGGCGGCGGCGCCGAGGTTGGCCAGGGCGGCGTCGGTGGCGAGCACCACGCGGGCGCCGGTGCGCGACAGGTCGATGGTGCGGGCGGCGGCGGCCACCCTGCCGCGCAGCTGCGCGCGGCGGGCGATGTCGGCGCGGGGCTCGGCGCGCTGCTGCTCGGTGGCCAGGGCCAGCACACCGGTGAGCATGAGCTCGCCGTCGACGGCGGTGCCCTCGGCCACCGCCTCGAGCACCACGGCGGCACCGCCGGCGGTCTGCAGGTGCGCCCACACGGGTTCGTCGGCGAGGGAGGCGGCCCCCGCGTCGTCGAGGGTGACGACGGCGGTGGCGACGAGCCCGGCGGGGCTCGTGCTCCAGTCGGACAGCGTCCCGCGCTGCTCGGGCCCCCCGGAGATCGGCAGGAGGCGCACGGGGCCGCCCACCGGCGGCACCTGGTCGGGGGTCACGAACACGCTGGCCACCCTAGGGGTGACGGCGTGTCGCAGTCAGCGTTTCCGCAGGAGCGGACCACCGGCCGCCCTCAGCGGACGGCCGGTGGTCCCCCCCCGCGGGGGCGGGCTGGAGCCGGGAGGGCCCGGGGTCAGCAGCCGACGAGGTGGCTCGCCAGGTAGCCCTGCACCTGGTCCAGCGCCACGCGCTCCTGCGTCATCGTGTCGCGCGAGCGGACCGTGACGGCCTGGTCCTCGAGGGTGTCGAAGTCGACGGTGAGGCAGAACGGCGTGCCGATCTCGTCCTGGCGGCGGTAGCGGCGGCCGATGGCGCCGGCGTCGTCGAAGTCGACGTTCCAGTTCTTCCGCAGCTGCGCGGCCAGGTCGCGAGCCTTGGGCGAGAGGTCCTCCGAGCGCGACAGCGGCAGCACCGCGGCCTTGACCGGGGCCAGGCGGTGGTCCAGGCGCAGCACGGTGCGCTTGTCGACCCCGCCCTTGGCGTTGGGGGCCTCGTCCTCGGCGTACGCCTCCACGAGGAAGGCCATGAGGGAGCGGGTCAGGCCGGCCGCGGGCTCGATGACGTACGGCACCCAGCGCTCGCCCTTGCCCTGGTCGAAGTAGCTCAGGTCGGTGCCCGAGTGCTCCGAGTGCGTCTTGAGGTCGAAGTCGGTGCGGTTGGCGATGCCCTCGAGCTCGCCCCACTCCGAGCCCGAGAAGCCGAAGCGGTACTCGATGTCGACGGTGCGCGTCGAGTAGTGGCTGAGCTTCTCCTTCGGGTGCTCGTAGTGGCGCAGGTTCTCCCGCGCGATGCCCAGGTCGACGTACCAGTCGGTGCGGTCGTCGATCCAGTACTGGTGCCACGTCTCGTCGGTGCCGGGCTCGACGAAGAACTCCATCTCCATCTGCTCGAACTCGCGGGTGCGGAAGATGAAGTTGCCCGGCGTGATCTCGTTGCGGAACGACTTGCCGATCTGGCCGATGCCGAACGGCGGCTTCTTGCGCGCCGAGCCCATGACGTTGGCGAAGTTCACGAAGATGCCCTGCGCGGTCTCGGGGCGCAGGTAGTGCAGCCCGGACTCGTCCTCGACGGGACCCAGGTGGGTCTTGAGCATCATGTTGAAGTCGCGGGGCTCGGTCCAGCGGCCGCGGGTGCCGCAGTTGGGGCAGGTGATCTCCTCCAGGCCCCCGTTCTCCCCGGCGGGCGCGCGGCCCTTCTTCTCCTCGAACTCCTCGGCCAGGTGGTCGGCGCGGTAGCGCTTGTGGCACTGCTGGCACTCGGTGAGGGGGTCGGTGAAGACGCCGACGTGGCCGGAGGCCACCCAGGTCTGCCGCGGCAGGATGACGGAGGAGTCCAGGCCGACGACGTCGTCGCGGCTGGTGACCACCGAGCGCCACCACTGGCGCTTGATGTTCTCCTTCAGCTCCACGCCCAGCGGCCCGTAGTCCCACGCCGAGCGGGTGCCGCCGTAGATCTCCCCGGAGGGGAAGACGAAGCCGCGCCGCTTGGCGAGGCTGACGACGTCGTCGAGGCTGGACTTCTTCTTGCTGGGCTTGGTGCTGGGAGCGCTCACGGCGGGGACCCTCTCCGGCTGGTGTGTCGGTGGACGCTCCAGCCTAGGACCGCCGCCGTGGACGACGACGGCGGCCGTCGGGCCCCTCAGCGGCCGAGGACGAAGTCGATGGCCGTCTCGCGGAACTGGCGCGACACCGGGGCGTTGAAGTGGTGGCGCCCGGGGATCTCGTAGAACCGGGCCCCGGGCGTGGCCCCGGCCAGGCGCCGGGAGCCCTCGATGATCCCGTCCTCGCTGCCGGTGCAGAACAGCACCGGCACGCGGGGCGGGTCGTGCGGGTCGGGGTCGTCGTCCGGACCGCCGCGGCGCAGCCCCTCGACCAGCGCCACGAGGGCGTTGACGTCGTTGCCGGGGACGGCGCTCGCCATGGTGAGGTACCCGGCGGTGACGCGGTCGGAGGGCTGCTCGCCGGTGGCGAGGGCGTGCCGGGCCTCCTCGGTGCGGAACCGGGTCAGCGGGGCGCCGTCGGGGATGCCGCCGAGCACGGCGCGGCTGATGCGCTCGGGCATGTCCAGGGCGGCGCGCCAGCCGACGCGGGCGCCGAGGGAGTAGCCCACGTAGGCCACCTCCGAGACGCCGTAGGTGTCGAGCACCACCCGCAGGTCCTCCACGAGGTGGTCCACCGAGTACGCCTCGCGGGTGTGGGGCTTCTCGGAGGCGCCGTGGCCCCGCTGGTCCACGCCGAGCACGCGCACGCCCGCCCGCTGCAGGTCGCGCACCCAGCCCGTGCGGACGTAGTTGGCCACGAAGCTCGACGCGAAGCCGTGGACGGCCAGGACGACCGGCGCGTCCACCGGGCCGTCGGAGGCGCCCAGGTCGTAGGTGGCGATGCGTCGGCGGTCCTCCGTCACCACCAGGCGCGGTGTCGGCTGGTGGTCGAGCGGGGCGTCGGTGGGCACCGGGGGATCTTCCCAGGTCCCTCGCAGGTGCGGGGGCCGTGGTGCCCAGGCCCCTCAGGAGGAGTGGCGCTCCAGGAAGGCGTACACCTCGGCGTCGTCCACGCCGGGGAAGGACCCGCTGGGCAGCGGGGCGAGGACGTGGGCGTGCATGGTGGCCGAGGGCCAGCTCCTGCCGGCCCAGCGGTCGGCCAGGTCCGCCGGCGGGCGCCGGCAGCAGCCCTCGTCGGGGCAGGAGGAGCGTGCGCGCACCGGCGTGTCGCGTCCGCGGAACCACTTGGCGTGCACGTAGGGCACGCCCACGGTGATGGAGAACCGCTTGCCGGTGGCGTCGCGGCCGGTCTGCGCGCTGCACCAGAAGGTGCCCGCGGGGGTGTCGGTGTACTGGTGGAACTCCGTGGTGCGGTCGCGCTGGGAGAAGACCGCGCGGGCGGCCCAGCGCCGGCAGACGTACTGGCCCTCCACAGCGCCGCCGGCGTCGGCGGGGAAGCCCACGCCGTCGTCCTCGTACCCCTTGGTCAGCGAGCCGTCCTCGGTGACGCGCAGGAAGTGCACGGGGATGCCGAGGTCGTGCATGGCGAGGTTGGTGAGGCGCCAGGCGGCGGTCTCGTGGGTGATGCCGAACGCGTCGCGCAGGTCCTCCACGGCGAGGTCCTTGGCGGTCTTGGCGGCGCTGAGCAGCTCCACGGCGGGGGTGCGGGGCACCAGGCAGGCCGAGGCGTAGTAGTTGATCTCCATGCGCTGGCGCAGGAAGTCGGCGTAGTCCACCGGCGCGGAGTGCCGCAGCAGCTGGTGGGCCATGGCCTGCAGCGCCAGCGAGCGCAGCCCGTGCCCGCCGGGGATCGAGACGGGCGGCAGGTAGATCCTGCCGTTCTCCAGGTCGGTGACGGTGCGGGTGGAGTGGGGCAGGTCGTCGACGTGGATGATCGTCAGGCCGAGGTCGGCCGCCATCCGGGCCACGGTCCGGTGGGTGAGGGGCCCACCGGTGTGGCGCGCCGCCCGCAGCTGGCGCTCGGCGAGCTCCTCCAGCTCGGGCAGGTGGTTGTGCACCGCGCGCATGGTCTGGCGGAGCTCGGTGTTGGCCCGGCGGGCCTCCTCGGGGGTGGCGCTGGTGGCCTCGTCCCGGCGCCGCAGCTCGCTGTGCAGCCCCACGAGCGCCTCGAGCGCGTCGGTGGGCAGGGTCTTGGAGGGCCTGACGGCGGGCAGCCCCAGCCGCGCGTACGCCGGGCTGGCCTGGGCGCGGCCGAGGGCGATCTCGAGGGCGGCGCGCCGGGTGGGCGGCTCGGGGTCGAGCAGCGCCCCGACCGGCACCCCGAGCGCCGAGGCGAGCGCCGAGAGCAGCCCGAGGCGGGGCTCGCGGTGCCCGTTCTCCACCAGGGAGAGCTGGCTGGCCGACACACCGGTGTCGGCCGCCAGCTGGTCGAGGGTCAGTCCGCGCTGGCTGCGCAGGTGCCGGACGCGCCGCCCGAGGGTCAGCGGGTCGGCCGCGTTCGGCGACGTCGTCATGGACTTGACGCTACCGCAAGAATCCTGCTTCTTCACTGACCTGCAGGCTTTAAGAGCACCGCCGGGCGGGGAATCCTCGAGGCAGACGCCCAGTCCCACCCACGAGGGAGAGCCCCATGACGCTCATCGACGACGCCCCCGCCACCACCGGCTCCGAGGTCCCCGACGTCCGCGCCTGGGTGGCGCGGATCGCCGAGCTCACCCAGCCGGCTCGCGTGGTGTGGTGCGACGGCTCCGCCGCCGAGCGCCACCGCCTCATCAGCATGGGCGTGCGCAAGGGCACCCTCGAGCCGCTGCCGGAGCCGCACTACGGCAGCTACCTGGCGCGCTCGGCCCCCGACGACGTCGCCCGCGTCGAGGACCGGACCGTCATCGCCACCGCCGACCCCGACGACGCCGGCCCCACCAACAACTGGCGCGACCCGGTGGACCTCGAGGCCGAGCTCCTCGAGCTGTTCGAGGGCAGCATGCGGGGCCGCACCATGTGGGTGGTGCCCTTCTCCATGGGCCCGGTCGGCGGTCCCCTCTCCCAGCTCGGCGTGCAGGTGACCGACTCCCTCTACGCCGTGCTCTCGATGGGCACGATGACCCGCGTGGGCACCGCCGCCCGCGAGCTCATCGAGGCCGGGGCCCCGTGGGTGCCCGGTGTCCACTCCGTCGGCTACCCGCTGGAGAACGAGTTCGGCCAGCAGGTCCGCGAGGACGTGCCGTGGCCCTCCAACGAGACCAAGCTCATCGCCCACTTCCCCGAGAGCCGGCAGATCTGGAGCTACGGCTCCGGCTACGGCGGCAACGCCCTGCTGGGCAAGAAGTGCTTCGCCCTGCGCATCGCCTCCGCCATGGGCCGCGAGGAGGGCTGGCTGGCCGAGCACATGCTGCTGGTGCGCGTCACGACGCCGGAGGGGAAGCGGTACCACGTGGCCGGGGCCTTCCCCTCCGCCTGCGGCAAGACCAACTTCGCGATGATGACGCCCAGCCTGCCCGGGTGGAAGGTCGAGACCCTCGGCGACGACATCGTCTGGATGCGCCGCGACGAGCAGGGGCGCCTGCGCGCCATCAACCCCGAGGCGGGCTTCTTCGGGGTGGCCCCCGGCACGTCCGAGGCCACCAACCCCGCCGCCCACCAGATGCTGTGGGGCGGCACCATCTTCACGAACTGCGCCCAGACCCCTGACGGCGACGTGTGGTGGGAGGGGCTGACGGCCACGCCGCCGCAGGGCCTTGTCGACTGGACCGGGCAGCCGTGGTCGCCGGAGTCCGGCAGGCCCGCCGCCCACCCCAACGCCCGGTTCACCGTGGCGGCGGAGCAGTGCCCGACGCTGGCCGACTCCTGGGACGACCCCGAGGGCGTCGTCCTCGACGCGGTCCTCTTCGGCGGCCGCCGGGCCACCACCGTGCCGCTGGTCGCCCAGGCCCGTGACTGGTCGCACGGGGTGTTCCTGGGCGCCACGATGGCCTCGGAGAAGACCGCCGCCGCGGAGGGCACCGTCGGGGAGGTGCGCCGCGACCCGTTCGCGATGCTGCCCTTCACCGGCTACAACGCCGCCGACCACTGGAGCCACTGGCTCGAGCAGGGCGAGCTGCTCGGCGAGCACGCCCCCGCCCTGTTCTCCGTCAACTGGTTCCGCAAGGACGCCGACGGCGGCTTCCTGTGGCCGGGCTTCGGTGACAACAGCCGCGTGCTGGAGTGGGTGGTGGGCCGCCTCGAGGGCCGTCTGGACGCCGTGGACACCCCCGCCGGTCTCGTCCCGCGGACGGAGGACCTCGACGTCACCGGGCTCGACCTCGCCCCGGGGACGCTCGAGGAGCTGCTCAGCGCCGACCCGGCCGACTACGCCCGCGAGGCCGACGGCGTGGCCGAGCTGTTCGCGCTCTTCGGTGACCGGGTCCCCGCCCCGCTGCTGGCCCAGCTCGGGGAGCTGCGCCGGCGCACCGGTGGCGCCCAGGACGCCGCGTGAACCGCTGGTCGCTGAAGAGCGACCGCCGTCCCGGCCTCGTCAGGCTCACCGAGCCCAGCGGCCGGGACGGTCGGGACGGCCGGTCAGCCGGTCTGACCGCCAGCCGGGCCCGCACCCGCGGGCTCGGCCTCGGCCGGCCGGTCCAGGGCTCCTCCGTAGCGGCGGTCGCGGCGGGCGTAGTCCTCGACGGCGCGCCACAGGACGCGGCGGTCGACGTCGGGCCAGGGCGTGTCGACGAACATCAGCTCCGCGTAGGCGGACTGCCACAGCATGAAGTTGGACGTGCGCTGCTCACCGCTGGTGCGCAGGAAGAGGTCGACGTCCGGTAGGTCGGGCTCGTCGAGGTGGCGGGCCAGGGCGCGCTCGTCGATCTTCTCCGGGTCGAGCCGCCCGGCCGCCACCTCGCGGGCCAGCGCCTTGGCGGCGTCGGCGATCTCCGCCCTGCCGCCGTAGTTGACGCACATCGTCAGGGTGCAGGTGGAGTTGTCGGCGGTCAGCTGCTCGGCCTCCTCCAGCTCCTTGATGACACTGCGCCACAGCCGGGGACGGCGACCCGCCCAGCGGACGCGCACGCCCCACTCGTGCATGGTGTCGCGGCGACGGCGGATGACGTCGCGGTTGAAGCCCATGAGGAAGCGCACCTCCTCCGGGGAGCGCTTCCAGTTCTCGGTGGAGAACGCGTAGGCGGAGACGTGCTGCACGCCGATCTCGATGGCCCCGGCGACCACGTCCAGCAGGGACGCCTCGCCCATCTTGTGGCCCTCCACGCGCGGCAGCCCGCGCGCGTTGGCCCACCGCCCGTTGCCGTCCATGACGATGGCCACGTGCCGCGGCACCAGCTCGGCCGGCACGGCCGGGGGCCGCGCCCCCGAGGGGTGCGGGGGCGGCGGGACGACGGGCGCCGTGCGGCGCGCCGCTCCCGTCGTCGACGACGACCGGCGGCCCCTCACCGCGCGGTCCCCCTGGTCGACGCCCTGGTCTGCACAACCCGGGTCACGCGCTCACGCCCTCTCCACCAGGGGCAGCGACCGCACCGCCCGCTCCAGGTGCCACTGCAGGTAGGCGGCCACCAGGCCGCTGCCCTCCCGGCGCTGGCGCACCTCGGAGGCGTCGGCACGGTCCCAGTCTCCCGAGAGCAGCTGCTGCAGGAGGGCCAGGGTCCGCGCGTCGGGCGCCGCGGCGCCCGGCGGGCGGCACTCCCGGCACACCACACCGCCGGAGGCCACCGCGAACGCGGGGTGGTCGACCACCGCCGCGCTGGGGTCCCCGCAGACCGCGCACGCCGCCAGGCTCGCGCCCCAGCCCGCCACGGCCATGGCGCGCAGCAGGTAGGCGTCGAGCACGAGCGAGGCGTCGTGCTGGCCGCCGGCGAGGGTGCGCAGCGCCCCCACCACCAGCAGGAACTGCTGCGTGGCCGGCTCGCGCTCCTCGCTGGTCATCCGCTCGGCGGTCTCGGCGATGGCGGCCGCGGCGGTCCAGCGGGCGTAGTCCTCGGCGAGGAACCGCCCGTACGGAGCCAGGGTCTCCACCTGCTGGACGACGTCGAGGGAGCGACCCACGTGCAGCTGCACGTCGAGCAGCATGTACGGCTCCAGCCGCGCCCCGAAGCGGCTGGACGTGCGCCGCACGCCCTTGCCGACGGCGCGGACCCGGCCGTGGTGGCGCGTCAGCAGCGTGACGATCCGGTCCGCCTCGCCCAGCTTGTGGGTGCGCAGGACCACGGCTTCGTCCCGGTAGGTGCGCACGGCCTCATCGTGCCGCACGGCCCCGACAGACCTACCGTCATCCGCATGACCAGCACGTCCAGCACCGCGGGCGCACGCGGCGCCAGCCGCTCGGCGCGGTCCACCGACACCGCGCGCACCACCGCCGTCCTCGTCAGCGCCGTCGTCGCCCTCGTGGGCGGCTTCCTCGGCTCGGGCGCCGTGGTCGGCACCCCCATCGACCAGGCAGCCGGTGGCGCCCTGTCCGCCAGCGCCACGCTCGTGGCCCCGGCGGGCCCGGCGTTCGGCATCTGGTCGGTCATCTACGCCGGGCTGCTCGCCCTGGCGGTCTACCAGCTGCTCCCCGCCCAGCGCCACGACGCGCGCCAGCGCGCCACCGGGTGGTGGGTGGTGGCGTCGCTGCTGCTCAACGCCGCATGGATCCTCACCGCGCAGGCGGGCTCGGTGAACGGGGCGCTCGTGGTGATCGCACTGCTGCTGGCGGTGCTCGTGGTGGCCTTCGTCCGGCTGCGCGCCACCGCCGCGACGCGCCGCGGCGAGAGCCGCCCGGCCTCCCCGCTGCAGCTGGTGCTGCTGGACGGCGTCATCGGGCTCTACCTCGGGTGGGTCAGCATCGCCACGGTCGCCAACGCGGCGGCGGCGCTCGCCGCGGCCGGTCTGCCGGTCACGGGCGCGCTCGCCACCGCGCTCGCCGTCGTCGTCCTCGTGGTGGCCGCGGGGGTCGGCTGGCTGCTGGCCGTGGGCGGGCAGGGACGGGTGGCCCCGGCGCTGTCGCTCGCGTGGGGCCTGGCCTGGATCGCGGTGGGCCGCTGGTCCGGGCAGCCGGAGGCGCCGGTGGTCTCGGTGGTCGCCGTGCTGGCGGCCGTCGCGGTGCTCGCCGCGCCGCTGGTGGTCCGCGCCCGGGGCGTGCGCCCCACCGCTGCCTGAGCGCCGGCGCCCAGGGGTCCCCTCAGGAGGCGCGGCGGACCACGGCGCGCGAGCGGCCGCGCCGCTTCGCGTCGAGCATGGCGGCGTCCGCTGACGGCAGCACCGCCGCCGCGGGCAGCGGACCGGTCACCCCCACCGACACCGTCACCCGCAGCCCCGGTGCCAGCCGCCCCCAGGGCAGGGCGGCCACCTCGTCGACCACCCGCTGGCCGAGCGCGGCGAGGTCGCGCGCGGTGGCGCTGAGCACCACGAACTCGTCCCCGCCGTAGCGGGCCACGAGGTCGTGCCCGCGGGTGACCTCCTCGAGCAGCGCGGCCACCCGGCGCAGCACCTCGTCCCCCACCTCGTGGGAGAAGGTGTCGTTGACGGACTTGAACCTGTCCACGTCCACGAAGCAGGCGGCGACCGCGGTGCCGTCCCGCGCGGCCGCCGCGAGCGCCTCGTCCAGGCCGCGGCGGTTGGCCACACCCGTGAGGGGGTCGGTGAGGACGGCCAGGGCGGCGGCGTCGTGGGCCTCCGCGGCGCGGCGGGCGCGGCGGCGGGCCTCCAGCTCGGAGACCAGCGACCGGCTGGTGGCGGCGGTGCGCACCAGCAGCGCCTGGGCCAGCTCGCGCCAGCGGTCGGGGCGGGTGTCGTCACCGTCGCGCTGCCGGCGCTCCTCGGCGTCCAGCTCGGCCAGGGCGGCGAGCGCCGTGTAGGTCCACACGCCCGGCTCGGTGCGGTGGGTCTCGGCGAGGGCCTCGTCGAGGTGGGCGCGGGCCGCGGCGACGTCCCCGCGGCGGCGGGCCTCACCGGCCAGGTGCAGGCGCGCCATGACGCCCTCGACGCGGCCCGTCAGCGCCCCGGACCTGGTCTCCCCCAGCAGCCCGGTGCCCGCGGCGGCGGCGCTGGCCGCGGCGTGGTCTCCCAGGCGCTGCCAGGCGAGCGCCTCCGCGGCCGTGGAGCGCAGGACGTGCGAGGGCTCGCCCTCCAGGTGCCCGCGGCGGCGCCAGCGCAGCGACAGCGCCAGCACCCCGCACCACTGCCGGTCCGCGGCGGCGCGCTCGCCGCGCAGCTCGGCGCTGGCGGCGCGCTCGGCCACCAGCAGCACCAGCTCGGGCAGCACGTTGAGCTCGGTGACGCCGGGGGTGCCGGGCACGTCGGCCAGCACGCGGCGCAGCAGCACCTCGGCCTCGGGGTAGGCGCCGGCCGCCTGCAGCGCCAGCCCGGCGGCCATGGTGGCCGAGAGCCGGTTCACGTGCCGGGAGCCGGCGGTGTCCAGCAGGTCGAGGGCCTCGGCGAGGTGCTCGACGGCGCGGGCGGGGCGGCCACCGGTGAAGGCGACCTCGGAGGCCAGGGCCAGCGCCTTGGCGCGCCACAGCGGGTCCTGCCCGTCGGAGACGCCGAGCAGGTCCTCGAGGTGGTCTCCCGCGCGCTCCAGCTCGGCCAGCTCCACCAGGGCGAGGGCGGCCACGTACCGCAGGTACCTGCCGGTGCTGCGGTCCCCGAGGGCCTCGACCCAGGGCAGCGCCGCTTCGCAGCGCGCCGTGCAGTCGGCGAACTCGCAGTCGTCCAGGAGGTCCCCCGTCGCCTCCACGACGGCGTGGAAGGGCCCCGGGAGCCCGTGCACCACGAGCGTTCCAGCAGCCACGTCGACCTCCCCCGGCCGAGCGCCCCCGCGCTCCTCCGTCAGCCGGACATCGGCAGGTGGCCGCCGGGGCTTGAGCCCCGGCGGCCACCTCGCCGTGCAGCCGCGGTGCAGCCGCCGTGCAGCCGCCGTCAGCCGCGGGCTGCGCGGTTCACCGCGGAGACGACCGCCTTGAGCGAGGCCACGGTGGTGTTGGGGTCGATGCCGACGCCCCACAGGACGCGGCCCCCCACCTCGCACTCGACGTACGCGGCGGCGGTGGCGTCCCCTCCGGCGCCCAGGGCGTGCTCGGAGTAGTCGCGCACCGCCACCGCGGTGCCCTGCTGCGCGAGCGCCGCGACGAAGGCGGAGATCGGACCGTTGCCGGCGCCGGTGGCCGTGCGCTGCTCGCCGTCCACGAGGAGGTCTACCTCGATGCTGTCCACGCCCCCGGCGCCGCCGTCGCGGGAGGCCGAGGAGTCGGTGCGCAGGCCCCGCAGCGCGAAGCGGCCCCAGGCCACGTTCGCGGCGCCGCGGGCGGAGGAGTCGGCCGCGGGCAGGTACTCGTCGGCGAAGACCTCCCACAGCTGGGCGGCGGTCACCTCCCCGCCCTCCGCGTCGGTGCGCGCCTGCACCACCTGGGAGAACTCCACCTGCAGCCGGCGCGGCAGGTCCAGGGAGTGCTCGGTGCGCATGAGGTAGGCCACGCCGCCCTTGCCGGACTGGCTGTTGACCCGGATGACGGCCTCGTAGGAGCGGCCGACGTCGCGCGGGTCGATCGGCAGGTACGGGACGGCCCACTCGTCCTCGTCGACGGTCAGCCCGGCCGCCGCCGAGCGCTCCGCCATCTTGTCGAAGCCCTTCTTGATGGCGTCCTGGTGGGAGCCGGAGAAGGCGGTGTAGACGAGGTCGCCGGCGTAGGGGTGGCGCTCGTGCACGGCGATCTGGTTGCAGTGCTCGGCGGCGCGGCGCACGCCGTCGACGTCGCGGTAGTCCACCTGCGGGTCCACGCCCTGCACCACGAGGTTCAGCGCCAGCGTCACCAGGTCGACGTTGCCGGTGCGCTCGCCGTTGCCGAACAGGCAGCCCTCCACGCGGTCGGCGCCGGCCTTGAGGCCCAGCTCGGCGGCGGCCACGGCCGTGCCGCGGTCGTTGTGGGGGTGCAGCGAGACGATCACCTCGTCGCGGCGCCGGATGTTGCGGATCATCCACTCGATGGAGTCCGCGTACAGGTCCGGCGTGCTCATCTCCACCGTGGACGGCAGGTTGATGATGACCTTGCGCTCGGGCGTGGGGTCGAAGACGTCGATGACCTCGTTGCAGATGCGCGCCGCGAAGTCGAGCTCGGTGCCGGTGTAGCTCTCCGGGGAGTACTCGTAGAACACCTGCGTGGCGTCCGGCCCGTCACCCAGGCCCTCCTCGAACTTCTTGCACAGCCGCGCGCCCTGCAGCGCCAGGTCCACGATGCCGTCGCGGTCCATGCCGAAGACCACGTCCCGCTGCAGCGCGGACGTGGAGTTGTACAGGTGCACGATGGCGGTCCTGGCGCCGCGGATGGCCTCGTAGGTGCGCTCGATGAGGTGCTCGCGCGCCTGGGTCAGCACCTGGATGGTGACGTCGTCGGGGATGCGGCCGGTCTCGATGAGGAACCGCACGAAGTCGAAGTCGGTCTGGGACGCCGACGGGAACCCGACCTCGATCTCCTTGTAGCCGATGGAGACCAGCAGGTCCCACATCCGCAGCTTGCGGTCGTGGCCCATCGGGTCGATGAGGGCCTGGTTGCCGTCGCGCAGGTCGACGGCGCACCAGCGCGGCGCGGTCTCGATGCGCCGGCCGGGCCAGGTCCGGTCGGGCAGGTCCACGCCGAACGCGAACGGCGGGTAGCGGTGGGCGGCCATGGGAGAGGGCTGCTGGGTGTTGCGCATCTGGAAGGGCTCCTGGGGTCCGGGCTGCGACGAGCAGCCCCGTGGGGGCGGCCGGCAGGACGGGACTCCGCGACGAGGGAGCCGACCTAGGGCTGCGAGACCTCGTCGCGGCAGCCGAGGAGGAGGCTCACCGCGAACATCACGGACCACGCTACCGCCCGCCCGCCCCGCGGGGCCACCCCGCCCGCCCCGCGCCCACCCGCCACCGCTTCCTCCTCCCCGCACCCGCCGTGGAGGGCGCGGAAGGAGGAGGGGGACGACGACGACGGCGGGGTCAGCGCGGGACCGTCAGAGCCAGCTCGTAGCTGGTGGCCGCCCCGGAGCGGACGTCGAGCCGGTAGGTGCCGCTGGCAGGCAGCTGCACGGTGGTCCTGCCCTGCTGGGCGCTGGTGTGGTCGGTGTGCAGCGGGCTCCCGTCGGGCCCCACGAGGAACCACACGGCGTCGGCCTCGGAGGCGCTGAAGGCCACGGTGGCCCGCTGGCCGGCGCGCGCGGCGAAGCTGTACGGGTGGTCGTCGTCGGCGGGGAGCTGCCCGCGCACGCTCGTCGACGTGCCCCCGGGGGCGAACCGCAGCTGCTGCGGCACGGTCAGGTGCAGCCCGTACCCGGCGGCGGCTCCCGAGCGGACGGTGAGCAGGTACGTGCCGGAGGTGCGCGCGACGAAGGCGCCGCCGCCCTGGTCCTGGCCGTGGTCGGTGTGCAGCGGCGTGCCGTCCGGCGCCACGAGCGTGAAGGTCTGCGTGGTCGACCCGCGCTGGAGGGAGACCTCCAGCAGCTGCTCGGCCCGCAGGTCGAGGGCGTAGGTGCGTGCGCCGCCGGCCGCGAGCCGACCCTGCACCGCGGCGCCGGTGGCGCCGGGGGCGAAGCGGACCGCGGTGGCGGTCGCCGAGGTCGCCGAGGTCGCCGAGGTCGTGGCGCCGGCCACGACGGGCGCTGGTGCGGCGACGGCGGCCAGGGCCGGGCCGCCCAGCGCGGCCGCGGCGACCAGGGCGGCGGCGAGGACGGGGGTGGCGAGGACGGGGGTGGTGCGCACGGTGGACCTCCACGGAGACGGTGAGCGCTGGTGCCCACCACCTCACTCCGCCACGGCCGCCCGCGGGTGGCGCGCACGTGGCAGGTCAGCACCCGGCGGTGACAGCCTCGTCACACGCCGGGGCTGCGCCGCTCAGAAGCCCAGGCGCGCCAGCTGCCGCGGGTCCCGCTGCCAGTCCTTGGCCACCTTGACGCGCAGGTCGAGGTGCACCCGGGTGCCCAGCAGCGCCTCGATGCCCTGGCGGGCGGTGGTGCCGACCTCCTTGAGCCGTGCGCCGCCGCGGCCGATGACGATGCCCTTCTGGCTGTCCCGCTCCACGTAGAGCAGCACGTGCACCTCGAGCAGGCCCGTGGGCTGGCCGTCCTCCCCCAGCCGGGGGGCCATCTCGTCGACGACCACGGCCAGGCTGTGCGGCAGCTCGTCGCGGACGCCCTCCAGGGCCGCCTCGCGGACCAGCTCGGCCACCATCACGGCCTCCGGCTCGTCGGTGAGCTCGCCCTCGGGGTACAGCGGCGGCCCCACCGGCAGGTGCGTGCTGAGCACCCGGGTGAGGTCCTCCACCTGGAAGCCGCCGGAGGCGGAGACCGGGACGACGTCGGCGAAGAGCGAGGCCCCGGCCCGGCTGACCTCGTCGCCGAGCGCGGTCACCTCGAGCAGCCGCTCCGCCAGGCGCCCCCGGTCGACCTTGTCGGTCTTGGTGACGACGGCGACCACGGGCGTGCGGCGCACGTCGGCCAGCTGCGCCGCGATCCACCGGTCGCCCGGGCCGGTGCGCTCGTCCGCGGGCAGGCACAGCGCGATGACGTCCACCTCGGCCAGGGTGCCGAGCACGAGGTCGTTGAGGCGCTGCCCGAGCAGCGTGCGGGGCCGGTGCAGCCCGGGGGTGTCCACCAGCACCAGCTGGGACTCGGGCCGGTGCACGATGCCGCGCACCGTGTGGCGCGTGGTCTGCGGGCGGGAGGAGGTGATCGCCACCTTCTCCCCCACCAGCGCGTTGGTCAGCGTGGACTTGCCGGCGTTGGGCCTGCCCACCAGGCAGGCGAAGCCCGAGCGGTGCTCCGGGACCTCCTGCTGGCCCTCCCCCGGGACGACCGCCCCACCACCGCTCGCACCGCTCTCAGGACTCACCGCTGACCAGCTCCTGCTCCTGCTGCTGCTCCGGAGCGCGCTCGCGCTCCTCCTCGGACTGCCGGCGCTCGCGCTCCTTGCGCTCGCGCTTCTCCCGCTTGCGCTCGGCCTTCTCGTCGCGCTCGCGCTCGCGGTCCCGCTCGCGCTCGCCGTCGTCGTCGTCCTCGCCCGCGTCGGGCTCCTCGGCGCGGTGGACGACCACCGTGGTGATGCGGTGCCCGTCCACCTCGTCGGCCAGGAGCACCAGGCCCGCCACCTCGGCCTCGTCACCCACCACGGGCACGGTGCCGAGGGCCTTGGCGAGCAGGCCGCCGGTGGAGTCGACCTCGTCCTCGTCGATCTCCAGGCCGAACAGGTCGCCCAGGTCCTCCACGTGCAGCCGCGCGCTGACCCGGAAGCCGCCGTCGTCCAGGGGCACCACGTCGGGGGACTCGGTGTCGGTCTCGTCGGTGATCTCCCCGACGATCTCCTCCAGGAGGTCCTCCAGGGTGACCAGCCCGGCCACGCCGCCGTACTCGTCGATGACCAGGGCCAGGTGCAGCGAGGCGCCCTGCATCTCGCGCAGGAGCGCGTCCACCTGCTTGGTCTCCGGCACGAAGACGGGTCGGCGCGCCAGGTCCCGGGCGCGGGCGGTGGCCCCCCGGCGCCGCACGGGCCTGTCGTGCAGCACCCTGACGACGTCCTTGAGGTGGAGGACGCCCACCACGTCGTCCACGGTGGAGCCCACCACCGGGAGCCGGGAGTGCCCGGAGGCCAGGAAGAGGTCGAGCGCCTCGCGGGACTCGGTGTCCTCGGGGATGGTCACCATGTCGGTGCGGGGGCTCATGACCTCGCGGACGATGGTGTCACCCAGCTCGAAGACGGAGTGGATCATCTCCCGCTCGCCGGCCTCGATGATCGCCGACTCGCTCGCCCTGTCCACCAGCTCGCGCAGCTCGCCCTCGGTGGAGAACGGCCCGTCGCGGTAGCCGCGCCCGGGGGTCACGGCGTTGGCGAGCGCCACCAGGCCGCGCGACAGCGGTCCGAGCAGCCCCGTGAGCGCGCGCAGCTGCCCCGCCGAGCGCAGCGCCATGCGCTCGGGGTTCTGCCGGCCGACGGTGCGGGGGCTCACGCCGAGCAGGGTGAACACGACCCCGCCCATGACGACGGCGGTGACCAGGCCCACCCACCACTGGGAGAACAGCGCGGCGGAGGCGAGCGCGGCGCAGACGGTCGCGAGGGCCTCGAACGTCACGCGCACGAGGGTGGCCACGGACAGCGCGGGCACCGGGTCGGCCACGAGGGCGAGCACCGCCGGCGCGCCGCGGCGCCCGTCGGCCGCGAGCCGCTGCGCCTCGGCGCGGGTCAGGCGCGACAGCGCCGCCTCGGCGGCCGCGAGGTAGCCCGCCACCACCAGCCCGAGCACCGCGGCCGCCGCCAGCCAGGGCAGCGAGGCGTCGGGGACGGGCGTCACGGCCGGCTCGGCCGCTGCGGACGGGTCACGACGGCTGGGGCCGGCGCGACAGGAACGTCAGCAGCAGCCGGCGCTGGAGGGCGAACATCTCGCGCTCCTCGTCGGGCTCGGCGTGGTCGAAGCCGAGCAGGTGCAGGCAGCCGTGGGTGACGAGCAGCAGCACCTCCTCGGCGGTGGAGTGACCGGACTCGCGCGCCTGGCGGGCGGCGACCTCGGGGCACACCACCACGTCGCCCAGGAGCCCGGGCGGGCTGGGCTCGTCCTCGCTGCCGGGGCGCAGCTCGTCCATGGGGAAGCTCAGGACGTCGGTGGGCCCGGGCTCGTCCATCCACTGCTCGTGCAGCGCCGTCATGGCGGTGGTGTCCACGAGGATCACCGACAGGTCGGCCGCGGGGTGCACGTGCATCTCGGCCAGCACGAACCGGGCCAGCTCGGAGACCTCGCCCACGGAGACGCCGGGGCCACCGGCGCCGGACGGGTCGGTGAAGCCCGACTCGTCGACCACCTCGACGCTCACCGGGCCGTCACCCTGCCGTCACCGGCTCCACCGCTGCGGCGGCCCTGCTGGCCGCGCGGGGCGACCGCTGGCTGCTGGTGCGCCTCGTCCCAGCGCCCGTAGGCGTCGACGATCTCTCCCACCAGGCGGTGGCGGACCACGTCGAGGCTGCTCAGGCGCGAGAAGTGGATGTCCTCGATGCCGGACAGGATCGACTCCACCACGCGCAGCCCCGACTGCGTCCCCGTGGGCAGGTCGACCTGGGTGGAGTCACCGGTGATGACCATCTTGGAGTCGAAGCCGAGGCGCGTGAGGAACATCTTCATCTGCTCGGGAGAGGTGTTCTGCGCCTCGTCGAGCACCACGAACGAGGAGTTGAGCGACCGGCCGCGCATGAACGCCAGCGGTGCGACCTCGATGGTCCCCGCGGCCATGAGGCGCGGGATGGAGTCGGGGTCGAGCATGTCGTGCAGGGCGTCGTACAGGGGTCGCAGGTAGGGGTCGATCTTGTCCGTCAGCGACCCCGGCAGGAACCCCAGCCGCTCGCCCGCCTCCACGGCGGGACGGGTGAGGATGATCCGGTCGACCTGTTTGGCCTGCAGCGCCTGCACGGCCTTGGCCATGGCCAGGTAGGTCTTGCCGGTGCCGGCCGGGCCGATCCCGAAGACGATGGTGTGGCTGTCGATGGCGTCGACGTAGCGCTTCTGCCCGAGCGTCTTGGGGCGGATCGAGCGCCCGCGCCCGGACAGGATGTTCATGGTCAGCACGTCGGCGGGGCGCTCGGCGGTCTGTGCGCGCAGCATGCCGAGGGACCGCTCGACGGCGTCGACGGTGAGCTGCTGGCCGGCGCGCACGACGGCGGTCATCTCGTCGAGCAATCGCTCGACCAGGGCGACGTCGGCGGAGGCACCGGTGATGGTGACCTCGTTGCCGCGCACGTGGACGTCGGCGCGGGGGAAGGCCCGCTCGACGGCGCGGACGAGCTCGTCACGGGTGCCGAGGAGGGCCACCATCGAGACCTCGGGCGGCACGACGATGGTGTGGACGACGGCGGGCTGGCTGCCTGCGGGGCGCGCTCCGGGGGCGGACGCGGGGCCGGCGGGCGGTGTGGAGTCGGGCATGGGAGGGGCTGGGCGCCCCGGTCTCCTGCTGGCCGGGCCCCTGACCGGGGCCGATCGAGGTCCAGGGTAGCTCTCGGGACCGTCAGCGCACCGACGGATGCTCCGCCGGGCGGGCCGCGGAGCGCTCCGCGAGGCGCGTCGGGCACGACGCACCTAGCGTCGTCGTCATCGACACCACCGACACCACCGACGCGCCCCCCGCCGGCCCCTCCGCCGGGGTGCTGTCCGAGCGGCTCCGCGCCGATGAGGCGCGGCGCGCCCCGGTGCCGGGCTCGCACCGCGACGTCGCCCCGGTCCGCTGGGCGGACGGGTCCTCCCCCTCGCCCTCCCCCGCGCACGAGCGCGACGGTCACGGGTGGGCGGACCTGCGCACCTACGCGGCGCTCGGCGACGGCCGCACCGTGGCGCTGGTCGCCCGGGACGGCCGGGTCGACTGGCTGCCGCTGCCCGACCTCGACTCCACGCCGCCGTTCGCCGCGCTGCTCGACCCCGACGACGGCGGGTGCGTGGAGCTGGCGCCGGTGGAGCCGTTCGAGGTGGAGCGCCAGCACGTCCCCGGCACCAACGTGCTGACCACCACCTTCCGCACCGCGAGCGGTGCGGTGCGGGTGACGGACTGCCTGAGCACCGGGGTGGCGGGCCGGCTGCCGTGGGCCGAGCTCGGTCGCCGCGTCGAGGGTCTGACGGGCCGGGTGCGGGTGCGGGCCGTGGTCCGGCCCGGCACCTGCCTGGGCACCGCCGGCCCGTGGGTGCAGCGCACCTCCGCCGCCACGCTGCTGCGCGTGGACGGCCTGACGATGGCCGTGGTCGCGGAGGTCCTGGACCCGGGCCCGGCGGACGCGGACGGCGGCGGCGCCCGGCTCCAGCGCACCGACGGCGAGCGGGAGGTGCGGGTGGACCTGGACGTGGTGGCGGGCTCGCGCTCGGTGCTCGGCCTGGTGGCCACCTCCGGCGAGCCGCTGTGGGTCCCGTCGGGCGAGGCGGTGGACGCCGGCGTCGACCGGACCGTGGAGAACTGGCGGGCCTGGTCGCGCACGTTCGACTGGGACGGACCGTGGGACGCCGCGGTGCGCCGCAGCGCCATGGTGCTCAAACTGCTGCTCCACGCCCCGAGCGGGGCCGTGGCGGCCGCCGCCACGACGTCGCTGCCGGAGGACCCGTCGGGATCGAAGTGCTGGGACTACCGCTTCGCCTGGGTGCGCGACTCCGCCTACAGCCTGCAGGCCATGATGCGCTTCGGGCTGCGCGAGGAGCCCCACGCGGCGGTCAGCTGGCTGCTGCGGACCATCCGCTCCGACGGCGCCGTCCCCGACGTCTTCTACGCGCTGTCGGGCCGCGTGCCGCGCGGCGGCGTCGAGGAGCTGCAGGCCCCCGGCTGGCGCGGCGCGGGTCCGGTGGTCCGCGGGAACGGCGCTGCCGGGCAGCTGCAGCTGGGCGTCTACGGGGACCTCTTCAGCATCCTGCGGCTCTACGTCGACGGCGGCGGGGCGCTGGACGCCGAGACCGGTCGGCAGCTGGCCTCCACCGCCGACGCCGCGTGCGACCGGTGGCGCCAGCCCGACGCCGGCATGTGGGAGCTGCACACGGCGCGCCACTACACCAGCAGCAAGATGGGCTGCTGGCAGGCGCTCACCCACGCCGTCCACCTCGCCGAGCTGGGCCAGGTGCCCGGCGACCCGTCCCGGTGGCGCTCGGAGGCGGCGCTCATCCAGCGGTGGGTGGCCGAGCACTGCTGGTCGGAGCGGCTGGGCGCCTACACCTGGTACCCCGGCACCGAGCGGCTGGACGCGTCCGTGCTCCTGCACGCCGTGAGCGGCTTCGACCGCGGGCCGCGCATGAGCTCGACCCTGGACGCGCTGCGCCGCGAGCTGGGCCACGGCCCCCACCTGTACCGCTACACGGGGGCCGCGGCCGAGGAGGGCAGCTTCGTGGCCTGCTCGTTCTGGATGGTCTCCGCGCTGCAGCTGTGCGGACGCGGCGAGGAGGCGCGGGCGCTCATGGACGCCCTGGTCGACGGGCCGGAGGCGGTGCTCAACGACGTCGGCGTGCTGGCGGAGATGGTCGACCCGGCCACCGGGCACTGGCTGGGCAACCTGCCGCAGGCGCTGAGCCACCTGGCGCTGGTCAACGCCGCCGTCACGGTGCACGAGCACCAGGACGACCAGGACGACTGAGGCGGCTGAGGCGGCTGAGGCGCCGGAGCGCCGCCGGTCAGCCGGGGGGCCAGCCCATCGGGCGCCCGCCGAGCACGTGCCCGTGCACGTGGAAGACGCTCTGGCCGACGCCCGCCCCCGTGTTGAACACCAGCCGGAACTGCCCGTCGTCCAGCTCGGAGGCCACCCGCGCCGCCGTCGCGGTGACCTCGGCCAGCACCTCGGGGTCCGCGGCGGCGAGGGCTGGCACGTCGCGGTGGTGCTCGACCGGCACGACGAGCACGTGCAGCGGGGCCTGCGGGTCGAGGTCGCGGAAGGCGACGACGCGGTCCGTGCGCGCGACCACCTGCGCCGGCACGTCGCCGGAGGCGATCCGGCAGAAGATGCAGTCAGGGTCCTGGGCCACCCGCCGACGGTACCCACCCGCAGGTGACGATCCGGTCACCCGGTGAGGGCGGTCGGCGCGTCCTGGCCCGCGCAGACCGCCCGCAGCGGTAGGAACGGGGCATGCGAGCCCACACCCGGACCCAGCGGGCACACCGCACCGCCCGCCTGACCGCCCGCGCCGGCGCGCCGGTCGCCGTCGCGATGGCGCTGCTGCTGTCCGGCTGCGGCGGGGCCCAGACCGCCACCGAGCCGGTCGGCGCCGACACCACCAGCAGCGCGGCGAGCACGAGCGCGTCGTCGTCCTCCGCGAGCTCCTCGGCGACCACCACGTCCGCGGCGAGCGGGTCCGCGGCCACCGCCGCCGGTCCCGCCGCCACCGGCTCGGGCACGTCGAAGTCCGTGGTGATCACCGCTCCCACCGAGGGCGAGCACCTGCCGGCCGGCCCGATGGGGATCGTCGGCCAGGGCTCGGCGCCCGAGGGCACCCTGCTGTACAAGATCACGCAGGCCGACGGCACGGTGCTGTCCGACGGGTACACCGACGCCGGCGCCAACGGCGCGGTGGGCGACTTCTCCATCCCCCAGACCGTCCAGAAGGGCACCTGCGCTCCCTGCACCGCCGAGGTCTGGGTGCCTGACGAGTCCGCGGGCGAGGGCAAGGTCGGCTCCGGCGCCGCGAAGGTCACCTTCTACGTCGACTGACCGCCGTCGCCTGGCCGTCGTCGGCAGGCGCCGTCGCCTGACGCCGTCGGCGGACGCCCTGCACCGCCCTCCGCAGGTGACCGTGGTCACCTGCGGACGCGTCGGCCCAGCACGGTGCTGACGCGACTGACCGCGGTCACCTCCGGAGGTGACCGCGGTCAGTCGCGTCAGCTTTCACAGCAGAGCAGGAGCAGCGCTGGACCAGTGCAGGAGCAGTGCAGGAGCAGTGCAGGAGCAGTGCAGGAGCAGTGCAGGAGCAGTGCAGGAGCAGTGCCTCAGCGGCCGGAGAAGCCCCGCTTGAGGCGGGAGAACACCCCGCCGGAGGCGGGTGAGAGCCGGCCCTCGGGGCGCTCCTCGCCGCGCAGCGCCGCCAGCTGGCGGAGCAGCTCGGCCTGCTCGTCGTCCAGACCCTTGGGCACCTGCACGTCGATGTGGACGTGCAGGTCGCCGCGACCGCCGGAGCGCAGCCGCGCCGCGCCCAGGCCGCGCAGGGTGACCACCTCGGCGGGCTGGGTGCCGGGCCGGACCTCCACCTCGCGCAGGCCGTCGAGGGTCTCCATCTCCAGCACCGTGCCGAGCGCCGCCGCGGTCATCGGCACGGGCAGGGTGGCGTGCAGGTCCTCGCCGCGGCGGGTGAAGAGGTCGTGCTGGCGCTGGACCACCTCCACGTAGAGGTCGCCGGCGGGACCGCCGCCCGGGCCCACCTCGCCCTGGCCGGACAGCTGGATCCGGGTGCCGGTGTCCACGCCGGCGGGCACGCGGATGGTCAGCGTGCGCCGACGGCGCACGCGGCCGTCACCGGCGCACTCGTTGCACGGGTCGGGGATGGTGGTGCCGTAGCCGCCGCAGGCGGGGCAGGGGGAGGTGGTGAGCACCTGGCCGAGCAGCGACCGGGCGGCGCGCTGCACCTGTCCCTGGCCGTGGCAGACGTCGCAGGTGCGGACCTGGGTGCCCGGCTGGGCGCAGTTCCCGTTGCACGTCGGGCAGACGACGGCGGTGTCGACGGTGATCTCGCGCTCGGCGCCGAAGACGGCCTCGGCGAGGTCCACCTCGAGGCGGATCAGGGCGTCCTGGCCGGGCTGGGCGCGCGAGACCGGGCCGCGCGCGGCGCCGCCCCCACCGCCGAAGAAGGTGCCGAACAGGTCGCCGAGGTCGAAGGCCTGGCCGCCGCCCGGGAACCCGCCGCCGCCGAAGCCGCCGCCGGAGCTGCCGGTCGCGTCGTACACCCGCCGCTTGTCCGGGTTGCTCAGCACCTCGTAGGCGGCCGAGACCTCCTTGAAGCGCTCCCCGGCGTCGGGGTTGACGTCGGGGTGGAGCTGGCGGGCCAGCTTGCGGTAGGCCTTCTTGACGTCCTCGGTGCTCGCGTCGCGCGGCACCCCGAGGGCGGCGTAGTGGTCGGTCGGCACGGGTCAGACGCTCCTGAGGAGTGGGCAGGTCGGTCGGTGCAGCAGGGCGGGCGCGGCAGGTGCGGCGGGGCGGGTCACCGCGCCAGGACCCTGCTGAGGTAGCGGGCGACGGCGCGGACCGCGGCGATCGAGGTCGGGTAGTCCATGCGCGTCGGTCCCAGGATGCCCAGGCGAGCGACCACCTCGCCGCCCGAGCCGTACCCGGAGGCCACGACGGCGGCGTCGGAGAGCCCGCTGTGCACGATCTCGCGGCCGATGCGCACCGAGACGCCGCTGGCGGGGTCGTCCGCCATCTCCGCGAGCAGGCGCAGCACCACCACCTGCTCCTCGATCGCCTCGAGGACGGGCGCCACGGAGGCGGAGAACCCCCCGGCGCCGCGGACGAGGTTGGCGGTGCCCGCCAGCACCATCCGCTCCTCGCGGGTGGCGTCGAGGGCGGAGCGCAGGGCGGCCGCCACGGCACCGGCGGCCGCGGCGTCCTCGGGGCGGGCCGCCGACCAGGAGGCGACCACGCCGTCGAGCGCGACCACGGCCTCGTCGGCACGGCGGCTGGCGGTGGCCGCGTTGAGGCGTCCGCGCAGCTCGGTCACGAGCTCGGGGGCCACCTCGGGCGCCTCGGGCGGCACCTCCACCGAGCGCTGCTCCACGCGGCCGCTGTCGGTGATGAGCACCAGCACCAGCCGGCGCGGGGCCAGCTGGACCAGCTCCACGTGGCGCACCCGGGCGCGGGCCAGGGAGGGGTACTGGATGACGGCCACCTGCTGGGTGAGCTGCGCGAGCGCCCGCACCGTGCGCTCCAGCACGTCGTCGAGGTCGACCGGCTGGCCGCCCTCGCCCAGCAGCCTGTCGATGGCGCGCCGCTCGGCCGGTGACAGCGGGCGCACGGCGGGCAGCCCGTCGACGAAGGCGCGGTAGCCCTTGTCGGTGGGCACCCGGCCGGCGCTGGTGTGGGGCTGGGCGATGAGCCCCTCCTCCTCCAGCGCGGCCATGTCGTTGCGGATGGTGGCCGGGGACACGCCGAGGGCGTGCCGCTCCACGAGCGCCTTGGAGCCGACGGGCTCCTGCGTGGCGACGTAGTCCTCGACGATGGCCCGCAGGACGGCGAGGCGCCGGGGCTCGGTCACGGTGCGTCCCTCCCGCTCGTCGGCACCACTGCTGGCACTCAGCAGCACGGAGTGCCAATCCTACGCCGTCCGGCCGGAGCCGCAGGTAGCGTCGATCGGGTGCCGACTCCCCCGACACCCCCGCGGCGCCCCGCGTCCGCACCGCGGTCCGCGCCGCCAGCAGCGTCGTCGTCCTCAGCGCTCTACGGCGGCTGGGGCGCCTCCGCGCCGCTGCGCCGCGGCGACACCGTCACCGACCCCACCACGGGCCGGCGCCGCGCCCGCACCGCGAGCCGCGAGGTGCCGGCGGCCGTCGGGCTGGTGGTCGAGGACGTCGAGACCGGCTGGAGCGGCGCCGTGGTGCGCGTGGAGAAGGCCGGCGGTGTGCACGTGGTGGTGCTGGAGGACTGGAAGGGCCGCACCCGCAGCTTCCCCCTCGGGCCCGGGTTCCTCGAGGAGGGCCAGCCCGTGCGGCTCGTGCCGCCCGTCGGCCCGCCCCCGGCGGCGCGGACGGCCTCGGGAGCGGCGCCGCTGCGCCCGGGCCGCACCGCCAGCGGGTCCTTCGCCGTGGAGGGCGCCCGCGCCCGCGTGGCGCGCGGCTCGAGGATCTGGGTGGAGGGCAAGCACGACGCCGAGCTCGTGGAGAAGGTCTGGGGTGACGACCTCCGGGTCGAGGGCGTGGTGGTCGAGGGCCTGCAGGGCGTCGACCACCTCGCGGCCGCCGTCGCCGAGTTCCGTCCCGGGCCGGGCCGGCGGGTCGGGGTGCTGGTCGACCACCTCGTGACCGGCTCCAAGGAGACGCGCCTCGTGGCTGACGCGCTGCGCGCCGCGCCCGGCGCCGCCGACCACGTGCTCGTGGTGGGGCACCCCTACGTGGACGTGTGGCAGGCGGTGCGACCGGCGCGGCTCGGGCTGGACGCCTGGCCGGTGGTCCCGCGGGGCCGGCCGTGGAAGGAGGGCGTGCTCGAGGCCCTCGGCTGGCCGCACGACACCCCCGCCGACGTCGCCCGCGGCTGGCAGCGGGTGCTGGGGACCGTGCGGACCATCGGGGACCTGGAGCCGACCCTGTCCGGGCGGGTGGAGGAGCTCATCGACTTCGTCACCGGGGACCAGCTGGACCGCTGACCGCGCGGACGGGGGCAGGAGACGGAGCAGGGGGACGACGAGCAGCGCCGTCCGGGCGTGTGGCGCTGGTGCCGGGTGGCATCTTCCGGAACCCTGGGGGCTGGCCCGCGGAGAGCCCCGGGCCGCGAGGAGGAGAAGTGTCCGAGCAGCCCGGCCGGCCGTCCGACCAGCCTGACCAGCAGCCCGGAGAGGTGCCGCCGCCGCACTACGGCCAGTACGGCAGCGGGTACGGCGAGCAGCCCACCGAGCCCGGCGCCGCGACGGCTCCCGGCGCGGGAGCCCCGTCCTACGGGCACCCGGCGCCGTCCTACGGCCAGCAGCCGCCCCCCGCGCAGCCCGGGTACGGCCAGCAGCTACCGCCCGCGCAGCCCGGGTACGGCCAGCCCGGTCCCCAGCAGGGCCACCCGCCGGCGTACGGCCAGCCCCGCGGCGAGATGAGCCCGCAGGACCAGCGCCTGTGGGCCTGCCTGGCGCACGTGTCGGCGATCGTGGCGGGCCTGCTGCTCAGCGGCCTGTCCGCCTACTTCCTGTACCTGGGCGCAGTCGGCCCGCTGGTGCTGTTCTTCGTGTTCCGCGAGCGGGGCGCGTTCGTGCGCCGGCAGGTGGTGGAGGCGCTGAACTTCCAGATCCTGCTGACGATCGTCTACGTGGCGCTGATCCTGTTGACCGTGGTCACGCTCTTCGTGGGCGCGATCCTCACGGTGCCGCTGCTCGTCGTCGTCGGGGTGGTGGGGCTGGTCTTCGAGATCATCGCGGCGGTCAAGGCCAACCAGGGCGTCGACTACCGCTACCCGGTCAACTGGCGGCTCGTGAAGTGACGCCGGCGGCGCCGTCGCCGGCCCCCTCCCAGCCGAGGAGGGCGCGGACGACGGCGTCGGCCAGCAGGCGCCCCCGCAGCGTCAGCCGCAGCCGCGGCTGCTCGCCGTCGGGGGCGCCGCTGCGTGCGGGGTCCTCGAGGAGGCCGTCGGCCACGAGGCGCGGCACCTGCGCGAGCCCGGTGGGCGGCACGAGCGAGGTCGGCAGCCCCTCGGCCAGGCGGACGCCGAGGAGCACGGCCTCCACGGCGCGCGCGTCGTCGTCGAGGACCTCCCGGCCCACCGCGGGGCTGGTGCCCGCGGCGAGGCGGCGGGCCCACGCGGCGGGGTGCTTGGCGTTCCACCAGCGCACGCCGCCGACGTGGCTGTGCGCGCCGGGGCCGGCGCCCCACCAGTCCTGCCCGCGCCAGTAGGCGACGTTGTGGCGGCAGGCGTCGGCGGGCGTGCGCGCCCAGTTGCTCACCTCGTACCAGCCGTACCCGGCGTCGCGGAGCACGGCGTCGGCGAGCTCGTACTGGGCGGCCTCGTCGTCGGGGTCGGGCGCGGGCAGCTCGCCGCGGCGCACCCGGGCGGCCATGGCCGTCCCCTCCTCCACCACCAGGGCGTAGGCGGAGAGGTGGTCGGGCTCGCAGGCGAGCGCGGCGTCCAGGCTGGTGCGCCAGTCCGCCAGGGACTCCCCCGGCGCGCCGTAGATGAGGTCCAGGCTGACGGCGAGGCCCGCCTCGCGGGCCCAGCGGACGGCCTGCGGCACGCGGGCCGGGTCGTGAGTGCGCTCGAGGACGGCGAGGACGTGCGGCACCGCCGACTGCATCCCGAAGCTCACGCGCGTGTACCCGGCCGCCGCGAGCTCGGCGAGCGAGGCGGGGGTGACGGAGTCGGGGTTGGCCTCGGTGGTGACCTCGGCGCCGGCGGCCAGGCCGAGGTGCTCGCGCACGGCGTCGAGGCCGCGGGCCAGGTCGGCGGCGGGCAGCAGCGTGGGCGTGCCGCCGCCGACGAAGACGGTGGAGACCTCGCGGCGCGGCAGGCCCGAGGCCTCCAGCACCCGGGCCGCGAGCGCCACCTCCTCGACGAGCGCGCCGGCGTAGCCGGCCTGGGAGGCGCCGGGCAGCTCGGGCGGGCCGAGCTCGGAGGCGGTGTAGGTGTTGAAGTCGCAGTAGCCGCAGCGGACCCGGCAGAACGGCACGTGCAGGTAGACGCCGAGGTCACGGGTCGCGGCGCCGGTGGCGGCGGAGGCCGGCAGCAGCCCGTCGGCGGGGGCGGGGTCGCCGTCGGGCAGGGCGGGGCTCATCGCCGTCCATCGTCGCACCCCTCCCGTGGGCGCTTCGCCCACCGAGCGCCCACCGAGCGCCCACCGAGGGTGGGAGCGCGCGGCGGAGCGGGCGGGTGCTGGGATGGGGGCGTGGGTGGAGCGAGCGCCAGGAAGCCCCGGCAGCTGCCGGCGGTCAGGCTCGAGCCGCTGTCGGACGCCAGCGACCCGCGGCTGCTGGCCTCCGTGCTGGCGCTGAAGCCCGGTCCGGGGCAGGACAGGTACTGCCTTCCCGCGTCCATGACGTACCCACCGGCCAGCGCCGACCCGCTGCGCGTGGCGTTCGCCGTGATGGCGCAGCTGCCCGGTCCGGGCACCGGGGAGCGCGTGGTCGGCTTCGGCACGCTGGACCGCCACGGCCAGCTCGAGCACCTCCTGGACGACCCCGCCCGCGGGCTGCTCCTGCGCGCCTTCTACGTCGGCCGCGCCCACCAGGGGCGCGGGTACGGGACGGCGGGTGCCCGGCAGGCGCGGGCGCTGGCGCACGCGCTGGAGCCGGAGGCGGAGCTGCTCGTGCTCTGCGTGCACGAGTCCAACACCGCCGCGCGCAGCGCGTACGCACGCGCCGGGTTCGCGGACAGCGGCGCGCGGTGGATGGCGCAGGCCGCGGACCCGCAGGTGGTCATGGTCGCGGCGCTGCAGCCCCGCTGAGCACCGGCACCGGCCGACGACGCGCGCTCAGCGCCGGGCGACCGCCTCCAGCGCGCCGCGCATGTCGGGGGCCAGGTCCACGCCGCGGTCGGCCGCGCACGCCAGCAGTGTCCGGGCGTCGGCCGGGTGGGCCTCGGCCAGCCACCGGCCCACGCCCACGCCATGGCCCGGCCGCGTGAGCACCTCCACCGGATCGCCCGCGGCGACCGCGCCCGGCCTGACCACCCGCAGGTAGGCACCCGGTACCCCGGAGCGCGTGAACCGCTTGACCCACCGCTCCTCCCCGAGCCGCCGGGCGAACGTCATGCAGGGCGTGCGGGGCATCGTCACCTCCACCTCCAGGGCGTCCTCGCCGGAGCCGATGCGCCAGCGCTCACCGACCTCCGCGCCGTCGACGTCGACCCCGGACGTGCGCAGGTTCTCCCCGAAGAGCCCGGGCGGCACGTCGCGCTCCAGCTCGGCGACCCAGCGGTCGGCGGCCTCCTGGGCGTAGGCGTACAGCGCCTTGTCGCGACCGCCGTGGTGCTGGCGGTCGGTCTGGACGTCGCCGTAGGCGCCCAGCTCGCGCACCCGCACCGGCCCCTCGACGGGCCGCTTGTCGATGGCGGTGACGCCCACGCTCCCGGGGTCGGAGAGGAGCTGGTGCACGCGGCAGACGGCGATCACGGTTCCCACGGCGCCCGATCATGCCCGTGACGTGGCGCTCAGGTGCATGATCGTGCGGGAGCAGCCGGCGACCCCACCGCCACGACCGTGCGACTGCGCGCCACGCCGTCACCTCCGGGCGGGAGGATGGGCGGTGTGGGTGTGCGACTGGTCGTGGTGAGGCCTGACGACGCGGCGCTCCTCGCCGCGGCGTCAGCCCTGCGCACCAGTGCCGAGCAGCAGCTCTTCGTCAAGCCGCCCGCGGAGTCCTTCCCGGTGGCGTTCGCCGACCCCGCCCGCACGCCGTTCGTCGTCCTGCGCGAGGAGGAGGGCGACGACGAGCGCGTGGTCGGCGCCGGGGTGCTCCACGCCGGCGCGGCGGCTCCGCGGCAGGACGCCGAGCTCGCGCAGCTGCTCGCCGCCGCCGGCGAGGACCCGGTCACCGCGGTGCTGCTGCGCGCGTTCGTCATCGGGGAGCAGCACCAGGGCCGGGGGTTCGGGACGGCAGCCGCCCGGGCGGCCGTGGCGCTCGCGCCGGACGTCACCCCCGCGGCCAGCGTCGTCGTCCTGACGGTCAACGAGCGCAACCACGCCGGCCTGCGGGCGTACGCGAGGGCCGGGTTCACCGACGTCGGGCGCTACCTGGGCGGCAGCGCCGGGCCTCAGCGGGCCATGACCGCCCCCTGCGCCCCGACCGGCCCGACCGGCTGACGGGCTACTTCTTGGCGGCGGCGTCCTTGCCCGTGGGCGCGTCGGTGGAGAGCGCGGCGATGAACGCCTCCTGGGGGACCTCCACGCGGCCGACCATCTTCATGCGCTTCTTGCCCTCCTTCTGCTTCTCCAGCAGCTTGCGCTTGCGGGTGATGTCACCGCCGTAGCACTTGGCGAGGACGTCCTTGCGGATGGCGCGGACGGTCTCGCGGGCGATGACCCGCGCGCCGATCGCGGCCTGCACGGGCACCTCGAACTGCTGGCGCGGGATGAGCTCGCGCAGCTTGCTCGCCATCATCACGCCGTAGCTGTAGGCCTTGTCCTTGTGGACGATGGCGCTGAACGCGTCGACCTGCTCGCCCTGCAGGAGGATGTCGACCTTGACGAGGTCGGCGGCCTGGTCGCCGTCGACGTCGTAGTCGAAGCTGGCGTACCCGCGGGTGCGCGACTTCAGGGCGTCGAAGAAGTCGAAGACGATCTCCGCCATGGGCAGGCGGTAGCGCATCTCCACGCGGTCCTCGGAGAGGTAGTCCATGCCCTGCAGCTCACCGCGGCGCTGCTGGCACAGCTCCATGACCGTGCCGATGTAGTCGGCCGGGGTCAGCACGGTGGCCTTGACCACGGGCTCGCGGACCTCGGAGACCTTGCCGGAGGGGTACTCGCTGGGGTTGGTGACGGTGACCTCGCGGCCGTCGTCGAGGGTGACCTCGTAGACCACCGACGGCGCGGTGGAGATGAGGTCGAGCCCGAACTCGCGCTCGAGGCGGTCACGGGTGATCTCCAGGTGCAGCAGCCCGAGGAAGCCGCAGCGGAACCCGAAGCCCAGCGCCACGGACGTCTCCGGCTCGTACGCCAGGGCGGCGTCGTTGAGCTTGAGCTTGTCGAGGGCGTCGCGCAGCAGCGGGTAGTCGGACCCGTCGATGGGGAACAGGCCGGAGAACACCATCGGCTTGGGGTCCTCGTAGGCGCCGACCGGCTCGGCGGCCTGGCGCGCGGCGGAGGTGACGGTGTCGCCGACGCGGCTCTGGCGGACGTCCTTCACGCCGGTGATGAGGTAGCCCACCTCGCCCACGCCGAGGCCCTCGGACGGCGTCGGCTCGGGGCTGGAGACGCCGATCTCCAGCAGGTCGTGCTGGGCGCGGGTGGACATCATGGCGATGCGCTCGCGCGGGCGCAGCACGCCGTCGACCACGCGGACGTAGGTGACCACGCCGCGGTAGGTGTCGTAGACGGAGTCGAAGATCATGGCTCGCGCCGGGGCGTCCGGGTCGCCCACGGGGGCGGGGACGACGTCGACGATCCTGTCGAGCAGCGCCTCGACGCCCACGCCCGTCTTGCCGGAGACGCGCAGGACATCGGCGGGGTCTCCGCCGACGAGGCCGGCGAGCTCCTCGGCGTAGCGCTCGGGCTGCGCCGCCGGGAGGTCGATCTTGTTGAGCACGGGGACGATGGCGAGGTCGTTCTCCATCGCCAGGTAGAGGTTGGCCAGCGTCTGGGCCTCGATGCCCTGGGCAGCGTCGACCAGCAGCACCGCGCCCTCGCAGGCGGCCAGGGAGCGGGACACCTCGTACGTGAAGTCGACGTGGCCCGGGGTGTCGATCATGTTGAGGGCGTGGGCCTGCCCCTCCAGGGCGCCGGTGCGGGGCGCCCACGGCATGCGCACGGCCTGGCTCTTGATGGTGATGCCGCGCTCGCGCTCGATGTCCATGCGGTCGAGGTACTGCGCGCGCATCGCGCGGTCGTCCACGATGCCGGTGATCTGCAGCATGCGGTCGGCCAGGGTCGACTTGCCGTGGTCGATGTGGGCGATGATGCAGAAGTTGCGCAGCCGCTCCGGGGCCGTGGAGGCGGGCTGGATGCCCGCCAGCCCGGCGGACGACGACGTGGGGGACGCAGGCACCGGCCCATGCTCCCATGCAGCGGACCCTCCCCCCGCTGCCCGGCGGCACTCGCGAGGCGCCGCGGGGACAGATCCCCCGTACGGTGACGAACCACCCGAACGCCCAGCCGGTGACCAGCCGGCGCACAGCACCCCGGGAGGCTCCCGTGCCCCGTCCCGCCCGCCGAGCACCGCACCGAGCACCAGACCGAGCACCAGGCCGAGCACCGCGCCGGGCTCCGCGCGCCGCCGCGACGGCCCTGGCCGCAGCGCTGGTGCTGCCCGCGGGGGCGCTGTCCGCCTCCGCCGCGGACCTGGACCCCACCGCTCCCCCGGCCGCCGACGTCGAGGCCGCCGGTCCCGCGGGCCCCGCTGGCGCTGCTCCCGCCGACGCGGTGGGCGGTCCCACCGCGTCCGACCCGGCCAGGACCGGCACCGCCGCCCCCGCGCGCGCGGGCGAGCTGCTGGCCGCGGCCCAGGCCGCCGGCCTCGTGGTGCCGGACGTCGACCTCGACCCGCTGACCATCCCCGAGCTGCAGGGGCGCATCGAGCGCGGGGACCTCACCGCGCAGGGCCTGACCGCCGCGTACCTGCAGCGCATCCGCGACGTCGACCCCCGTGTCGGCGCCGTCCTCGCGCTCGACCCGTCGGCGCTGGAGCAGGCGCGCGCCAGCGACGCCCACCGCGCCGCGCACGGTGCCCGGAGCCCGCTGGAGGGCGTCCCGGTGCTGCTCAAGGACAACATCGGCTCGGCGGGACTGGCGACCACGGCGGGCTCGCGGGCCCTGGCCGGCAACCTCGCCCCCGACGCCGCGCTCACCGCGCAGCTGCGCGCCGCCGGCGCGGTCGTCATCGGCAAGGCCAACCTGTCGGAGTGGGCGAACTTCCGCTCCACCTCCGCCACCAGCGGCTGGAGCGGCCTGGGCGGGCAGACCCGCAACCCGTACGCGCTGGACCGGACCCCGTGCGGCTCCTCGGCGGGCTCGGCCGCGGGTGTCGCCGCGTCGCTGGCGCAGCTGGCGGTCGGCACCGAGACCGACGGGTCGATCGTCTGCCCGGGGTCCAGCAACGGCGTGGTGGGCGTCAAGCCGACCCTGGGGATGGTCAGCCGCACCGGCGTCGTGCCGCTGTCGCTGGAGCAGGACACCGCGGGCCCGCTGGCGCGGCACGCCGTCGACGCCGCCCTCGCCATGGAGGCCCTGGACGGCCCTGACCCGTCCGACCCCGCCACGCTGGAGCGCCCCGCCGACGTCGACACGTCCTTCGGGCGCGTGGTGGAGGGCAACGGCCCGTCGCTGTCCGGTGCGCGCCTCGGCTACTGGACGCTCACGCCCGAGGAGTCCGCCGCCGTCGACGACCGCACCGAGGCCGTCTACGCCGGCGCCGTGGCGGCGCTGCGCGCAGCGGGGGCGGTGCTCGTCCCGGTGCAGCTGCCGGACACCGACGCCGTGGCGGCCGGGGAGGGCGTGGCGCTGGGCCCGGAGTTCGAGCGCGACGTCGACGCCTACCTGGCCGGGCTCGCCCCCGGGCAGCCGAGGACCCTGGAGGACCTCATCGCGTTCGACGCCGCTGACCCGGTGGAGCTGGCGCTGTTCGGCCAGGAGACCTTCACCGCGGCCGCCTCCGGGCCGACCGCGGCCTCCCCGCAGGTCGCCGCGGCGCGCGCGGACGCGCGGCGGCTGGCGCGCGCCTCGATCGACACCACCCTCGCCCAGGGACCCGGCGACGACGACGACCTCGCGGCCGTCGTGTCGCTGACGGGCACGCCACCGGACCTCGTCAGGTACCAGAACACCGACGGTGCCCCGCCGGCCTTCGTCTACGGCAGCTCCGGCCCGGCCGCCGTCGCCGGCTACCCGGCCGTGACCGTGCCCGCCGGGTTCGCGGGTCCCGCCGACGTGCTGCCGGTGGGCGTGACGTTCACCGGCGCGCGGTGGGACGACGTGGACGTGCTCGGCTACGCGGCCGCGTTCGAGGCCGCCGTCGACGCCCGCCGGGCCCCGCGCCTGCTGCCGACGGCCGGCTGACCGGACGGCCGGGACCGTCAGGCCAGGCGCGTGATGTCCACCCTGACCACCATCTCCGAGGGCGCGCTGCCCGCGTAGACGCCCTTGAGCGGCGGCACGTCGGAGTACTCCCGGCCACGGGCCACGATGACGTGCCGGTCACCGGGGGCGACGTCGTTGGTGGGGTCCCAGCCGAACCACTCCCCGGTCCACCACTCCACCCAGGCGTGCGACTCCCCCGTCACCGTGGTGCCCACGGGCGCCGAGGGGTCGGGGTGGAGGTAGCCCGACACGTACCGCGCTGGGATGCCCGCGGTGCGCAGCGCCCCCAGGGCGAG
Source organism: Quadrisphaera sp. RL12-1S (assembly GCF_014270065.1). Taxonomy (NCBI): domain Bacteria; kingdom Bacillati; phylum Actinomycetota; class Actinomycetes; order Kineosporiales; family Kineosporiaceae; genus Quadrisphaera; species Quadrisphaera oryzae. The sequence goes on from NZ_JACNME010000008.1 coordinate 119,957, forward strand.
GTGGGCCATGTCCTGGCAGACGCCGGCGCGCTCGCCCCAGGCGTCGGCGGCGTGGGAGTGCACGCCGGTGGCGCCGGGCACGTACCGCACCTCGCGGTGCAGCAGGGAGCAGACCTCAGCGGCGAGGTCGTCGGGGCTGGCGCCGGAGGCGGACAGCGACCTGACCCGCTCGGCCAGCTCCGGCGGCGGCGCCGTGGCCGGGGAGGTGGCGAGGAGCTCGACCATCTCGTCCCCGGCGCGCGGATCGCGCAGCACGTCCCAGCCGCCGCCCGGCGAGGGGGTGCCCGGGCGGTCCACCTCCACGGTCGAGGTGGCGGTGACGGCCAGCTCGGAGTGCGGCTCGTGCACCTCGAAGACGGTCACCTGGGAGCCCCAGTAGTCGTGGTAGACGTGCTGCCACGGCGCCGGGCGCACCTCCAGGCGGGTGCGCAGCGCCGTCTGCTCCGGGGTGGTCATGGGCGCCACCCGCACCTCGTTGTAGGAGCTGGTGACCGGCGCGCCGTACCGGTAGCCGGTGTGGTGCGCGATGCGCAGGCGAGCGCTCATGCCGTCCCTCCCACCCAGGTCAGCGCCTCGGCGCTGGAGAAGTACCGACGGGCCACCGCGTCGGAGGCGGCCGAGCAGGTGCGCTGCACGCGCTCCATCTCGTCGGGCAGGTGAGCCAGGACGTCCGTGAGCGGGCGGTACTCCAGCTCGGCGCGCGCCCGGCCCAGGCGCCGCTGCGCCTCGTCGAAGACGCCGGCGCGCTGCCCGCTCGACTCCAGCTCGGCCAGGCACCGCTCGGCCTGCGCGAGGGCGTGGACGATCGAGCGGGGGAACAGCCTGTCGAGCAGCAGGAACTCCGCGGCCTCCGTCTCGTCCTCCAGGCCGCGGTAGGTGCGCAGGAACGTCTCGTGAGCACCGCAGGCGCGCAGCAGGGACGGCCAGCGGCTGGCCGGCCCGCCGAGGCTGGCGGTGGAGGTGATGAGGCGGGCCGTCATGTCGGCGCGCTCGATGCTGCGGCCGAGCACGAGGAACAGCCAGCCGTCGTCACGGCTCATCGTGGAGTCGGCGATGCCCGTGACGGTGGACGTGCGGTCGCGCACCCACGCGAAGAACGTGTGGGGGCTCACCGCGCGCCACCGCCCGGACGGCACGGCGTTGTAGGCGGTGTTGAGCACCTCCCACATCTCCGTCGACACCGTCTCGCGGGCCCGGCGGGCGTTCTCACGGGCCCCACCGATCGAGGCGACGATCGACGCCGAGGAGAACGGGTCGTACCCGAGCCTGTCCAGCACGGTGCGCCGGTCGGGCGCGGGCGCCGCCGGCCCCCCGTCCGCGGAGCCGTCCGCGGAGGCGCCCCCGGAGCCGTCCAGCGGCGCGCCCATGACCGCCAGGAGGTTGGCGCAGGCGGTGGACTCGTCGAGCCACGGGTCCTCCACGAGCAGCTGCAGCTGCACGTCCAGGAGGCGGGCGGTGTCCTCGGCGCGCTCCACGTAGCGGCCGATCCAGAACAGCGCCTCGGCGATGCGGCTCAGCACGGCTGCCCCTCCTGCGTCTGCGCTGCCTGCTGCTGCTGTTGTTGCTGCTGCTGCTGGTCGCGGACGTCGGCCGCCCCAGCCACCCCGGGCCCGCGGTCGGGCGGGGCGCCGGGCAGCGTCGGCGCCGCGGCCGAGCGGCTCCGCGTGGGAGCGCCCTCGTCAGGCCGGTCGTCGGCGAGCACCCAGGTGTCCTTGCTGCCACCGCCCTGGGAGGAGTTGACGACCAGCTCGCCCTCGGGCAGCGCCACGCGGGTCAGCCCGCCGGGCAGCACCCACACGTTCGACCCGTCGTTGACGGCGAAGGGGCGCAGGTCCACGTGGCGGGGCGCCACGTGGTCCCCCACCAGCGTCGGCACGGTGGACAGGCGCACCACCGGCTGGGCGATCCAGCCGCGCGGGTCGGCGCTGACGCGCGCCCGCAGCTGCTCCAGCTGCGCCGGGCTCGCGGCCGGGCCGATGACGATGCCCTTGCCCCCGGAGCCGTCGACGGGCTTGACCACCAGCTCGGCGAGCCTGTCGAAGACCTCCTCGCGGGCCTCGCGCTCCTCCAGGCGCCACGTGGGCACGTTGGGGAGCACCGGCTCCTCGTCGAGGTAGTAGCGCACCAGGTCGGGCACGTAGGTGTAGAGCAGCTTGTCGTCCGCGACGCCGTTGCCGATGCCGTTGGCGATCGTCACGTTGCCCGCGCGGGCGGCGTTGAGCAGGCCCGGGCAGCCGAGCATCGAGTCGGAGCGGAAGTGCACCGGGTCGAGGTACTCGTCGTCCACGCGCCGGTAGACCACGTGCACCGGCCGCAGGCCGGCCGTGGTGCGCATGTGCAGCCGCCCGCCGCGGCAGACGAGGTCGCGGCCCTCCACCAGCTCGATGCCCATGCTGCGGGCGAGCAGCGCGTGCTCGAAGTAGGCGCTGTTGTAGACCCCGGGGGTCAGGACGACGACGGTCGGGTCCTCGATGCCCACCGGCGCCGCGGCGCGCAGGGCGGCCAGCAGGCGGCGGGGGTAGGCGGACACCGGGCGGATCCGCTGGTCGCTGAACGCCTCCGGCATCGCACCGGCCATGGCCGTGCGGTTGGTGAGCACGTAGCTGACGCCCGAGGGCACGCGGACGTTGTCCTCGAGCACGCGGAAGACGCCGTCGGCGTCGCGGATGAGGTCGACCCCGGCCACGTGCACCCGCACGCCGTTCGGGGGCTCGATGCCGGCCACCACGCGGTGGAAGTGCGAGGAGGAGGTGATGACGCCGCGGGGCACCACGCCGTCCTCGACGGCCCGCATCGGCCCGTAGGCGTCGGCGAGGAAGGCCTCCAGGGCCCGGACGCGCTGGGCCACACCGGCCTCCACCACGGCCCACTCCTGGGCGCTGACCACGCGGGGGACGACGTCGAGCGGGAACGGCCGCTCCTCGCCGCCCACGGCGAAGGTGATGCCCTTGTCGGTGTACGAGGTGGCCAGGGCGTCGGCGCGGCCGCGCAGGTCGCGCACGGCCGTGCTCGCCAAGGCGGCGTGCACGGGTGCGCTGGCCTCGCGCACGGCCATGTCCGCGGTGAACATCTCGTCCCACGCCCCGCTCGCCGCGGAGGCCTCGCCGTACCCGTCGAAGAGGCCCCCGGAGAGCTCGTCCACACCACCGCCAGCGCTGCTGGCCGACGACCCCACGTCCATGGTCGCGACCGTATCGATGCGGAGGCTCCCTGGGCGCGCTGACCGCCAAGTCGCTGGCGAGTCTCGGCGCGTCAGCGACGGGTCGACGTGCGCGTCGCAGGGTGCTTCCCGGCGCTGGTAACCTGGGTGGCTGCGCGCGCTCCGCCCACCTGCGGCGGGTCCGCACGAAGGCTTCGGCGGTCGGGGCACCAGCTGCCACCGCCCGCCACCAGCACAGTTCAGACACCCCAGACGCGACGGAGAGACCGGCCCGTGGCCAACATCAAGTCCCAGATCAAGCGCATCCGCACCAACGAGGCTGCGCGCCTGCGCAACAAGGCCGTGAAGTCCGAGCTGCGCACCGCCGTGCGCCACGTCCGCGAGGCCGTCGCCGCCGGTGACGCCGAGAAGGCCAGCACCGCGCTGCGCGTGGCCGGGCGCAAGCTCGACAAGGCCGTCTCCAAGGGCGTCATCCACTCCAACCAGGCCGCCAACCGCAAGTCGGCGCTGGCGAAGGTCGTCTCCTCCGCCTCCTGAGGCGGCGGCCGCACGGCCACCACAGCACTCCGTGAAGGGCGGGGACGGGCGACGCGCCCGTCCCCGCCCTTCTGCCGTCCCCCCACTCCCCCGGCACGATCATGCACCTGCGCGCCACACCACCCCGTGATCATGGGCGTCCGCCACCCCGCCGAAGCGACCGAGCGCCGGTGGGGAGCCTGAGTGCCGGGTCAGGCCCCGGAAGCGGCACTCAGCCTCCCCACCGGGCCTGAGCCTCCCCACCTCGCCTCCCGCCCGGGCCGCCCCCCGTCTCCCCGCACGATCACGCACCTGCGCGCCACATCGGCCCGGTGGGCGCTCGATCGCCGCCGCCAGCACTCAGCCCCCTCAGCGTGGTGGCGCGCTGGCGCGTGATCGTCGACGGAGGGGGTGCGGACGTCGACCGGGAGGACGGCGGGCCGACGGCGGGCCGACGGAGGGGGTGCGGACGTCGACCGGGAGGACGGCGGGCGGACGGCGGGCTGACGGCGGGAGGGCGGCGTGGGGTCAGCCGGCGCGGGCGGTGGTGATGGCGATGACCGCCCGCTCCACCGCGTACCGCGGGTCCCGCCCACCGCCCTTGACCGCCTCGTCGGCCTCGGCGAGGGCGGTGATGCCGGCGGCGATGCCGTCGGGGGTCCACCCGCGCAGGGCGTCGCGCGTGGTGCGGACCTGCCAGGGGGCCATCCCCAGACCCTTGGCCAGCGCGTCCGGCGAGCCCCGCCCGGCCGAGGCGACCTTGGCCATGCCCCGCAGCTTGAGCGCGAGCGCCGCCACCAGCGGCACCGGGTCGAGCCCGGACTCCAGGGCCTGCCGCAGCAGCCGCAGCGCCTCGGCGCGCTGACCGGCGACGGCCGCGTCAGCCACCTTGAAGCCCGTCACCTCGGCGCGGCCGCCGTAGTAGCGGTCCACGTCGTCGGCGGTGAGGCGGGCGGCCCGGCCGCCCTGCCCCGCACCGCGGGGGACGTCGTCCGCCAGCTGGGAGCAGGCGGCCGCCAGCGAGCGCAGGTCCGAGCCGACCGCCAGCAGCAGTGCGTCGAGCGCGTCGTCGTCGATGGTGCGCCCGTGGGAGCGCAGCTCGGTCTGGGCGAACGCGCGCTGCTCGGCGGAGGTCTTCACGGCGGGGCACTCCACGAGCACAGCGCCGGGCAGCTCGCGGGCGGCTTTGAGGAGGGCGCCGGCGCGGGCCCCTCCGGAGTGGCGCAGGACGAGCACCACGTCGTCCGGGAGGGTGCCCAGGGCTGCGGTGACGTCGGTGACGAGCGCGTCGGGCGCGGCCTCGAGCCCGCTGACCACCACGAGCCTCGCCTCCTCGAACAGCGAGGGGCTGGTCCACTGGGAGAGCTCCCCGGAGCGGTACGCCGCGGCGTCGACCGCGACCACCTCCAGCTCCGGCGAGCGCCCGCGGCACGCGTCACGGACGCGCTCCACGGCGCGCTCGGCGAGCAGCTGCTCCGGTCCCGTGACGAGCACCACGGGCCCCGGCTCGGCCTGGTGCCACGGCAGCGCCTGCGCACCGCCCTGGCCGCGGGCCCCGGTGGAGCGGCTGCGGCTGGAGGAGCGGGCTGCGGGCACGGCCCCACCCTCCCACGGGGGTGCGACGGTGATCGGCTGCGGATCAGCCGCGCCGCCGCCCCCGCGCCGGTGACCGTCCCCGGGCGCGGCGCACAGCGGAACCCGCGGCGAGCACCGCAGCGGTGGCGAGCGCCAGCCCCGCCGCCGGCAGCGGTCCCTGGGGCCAGGGCAGCACGGCCGCGGGTGACCCGGCGCCAGCCCGCGCCACCTGCGCCACCCACCCGGCCGCCAGCCCTCCGGCGTGCGCCGACGCCCACGCCACCGCACGCCCGGCCGGGCCGAGCGGTTCGGCCAGGGCCGCGAGCAGCCCGAGCAGGGTGGCGGGTGCCACCGCCGGGCCCGCCAGCGCGTTGGCGGGCACCGCCAGCAGCGGCACCCCCGGGGCGAGCAGCAGGACCACCGGCGCGCACACCACCTGCGCGGCCAGCGGCACCGCGACCGCCGCCGACACGGCCACGACCACGGCGTCCCTCACCGGCGCCGCCCTCCGCCCCGGCACCCGCCCGCGCAGCAGCGGCCGCGCCAGGGCGGCGGCCCAGGCGGGCGCGAGCAGCAGCAGCGCCCCGGTGGCGAGCACGGACAGGGCGAACCCCGCCTGCCGGCCGAGCCACGGGTCGGCCACGAGGAGGACGACGACGGCGAGGGCCAGCGCCGGCAGCCCTCCGCCGCCCCGGGCCGTCAGGGTGCCCACCACCGCGGCGAGCCCCATCGCCGCCGCGCGCAGCACGCTCGGCTCCCCGCCCGCGAGCGCGGCGTAGGCGAGCAGTCCGCCGCCGGTGAGCAGCAGGCGCGGGCCGCGCGGGACGCCGGCGGCGGTGGCCAGTGCCAGCACCGCTCCCGCGACGAGGGCCGTGTTGCCGCCGGAGACCGAGGTGAGGTGGGTCAGGCCGGTGGCGCGCATCGCCGCGGAGAGGTCGTCGGGCAGGGCGGTGGTGCCTCCGACCACCAGGCCCGGCAGCAGCCCCCGGGCGTCGGGCGGCAGAGGGGCGCAGGCGCGGACCAGCCCCTCGCGCAGCCGCTGCCCCGTGCGCGCGGCCCACCCCGTGGGTGCGCTCACGTCGGGGGCCCGGACGGCGAGGAGCACCGCGGCGGCCGGGTCCGCGGGCCCGGTGGGCTGCAGGCGCCCGGTCGCGCTGATGACATCCCCGCGGCGCACGGCGTCCCAGCCGTCGCTCCCCACCACGAGCACCTCGGCTCGCGCCGGGGAGGTGCTGCCCCGGCCGGTCACCGACCGCGCCGCCAGGCGCAGCACCCACCGCGGGCGGGAGTCGGCCCACGGGCGTGCGGGGTCGGGCCGGACGCGGACGGCGTCGGAGGTGGCCACGCCCTGGACCACCGCCGTCGCCTGCTGCTCGGCCAGCGGCTGCAGCAGACCGGAGGACCGCTCCAGGCGGGCGGCCCCCACGGACACCGCGACGGCGGTCACCACCACGAGCACCAGGGCGACGCCCGCGCTCGCCCCGCGGGCTCCCCCACGGGTCCGGGACTGCGACCTCGACCGGGAGGCGCACGCCGCAGCGCCTGCCACGGCGCTGAGCGCCGCGCCGGCGAGCACGGCCAGCGGCAGCCCGAGCGCCGCGGCCGACCACGCCCAGGCGGCCAGCGCGGCCGGCACCAGGCGCGCGTCCAGCGGCCGCTCCGCCCGTCCCTCGGCGCCTCCCTGGAACTGGTCGTGGGCGCCGGGCAGCAGCAGGCGCAGGACCGGGTGCTCGCTCACACGACCAGCAGCGGCGTCAGGCGCGCCAGCGCCGCCGGACCGAACCCGGGCACCTCGCCCAGCTCCTCCACGGTGGAGAACCTGCCGTGCTGAGCGCGCCAGTCGAGCACGCGCTGCGCGAGCACCGGTCCCACCCCGGGCAGGGCGTCGAGGTCGGCGAGGGTGGCGCTGTTGAGGTCCACCGGGCCGCTCGCCGCACGGCTGCCCGAACTCCCGGAACTCCCCGCGCTCCCCGCTCCTCCGGCTGCTCCGGTGCCGGCGGGGGCGCTGGTGGGGCTGGGCAGCGCCTCCCCCGGCGCCGGGACCACCAGCTGCTCACCGTCCACCAGCACCCGCGCGAGGTTCACCCGCCGCAGGTCGGCGTCCGGACGTGCGCCTCCCGCGGCGCGGACGGCGTCGTCGGCGCGCGCGCCGGCCGGCAGGCGCACCAGGCCGGGGCGCGCCACCTGCCCCACCACGTCGACCACCACCTCCGCGCCGCCGGAGACCGCTCCTCCCGGGGAGGGGGACGCCACCGGCACACCCGAGGCCGACGAGACGGACGAGGACGACGAGGCGCCGGCGGGGGTGCGCGCCGGCACAGCCACGCCCGGCGTGGGCGTCGGCACGGACGCCCCTCCCGACGTGGCGGCGGACAGCACCAGGAGCACCACGACGGCGGCCACCACGAGCAGCGCCCCGGCGGCCGCCGACGGTGCCAGCGACCAGCGCGCCTCGCGCAGCCGCTGGAGCGCCGTCGGGCGCCACGGCGGCTCGGCGGACTGCGCCTGCCGGCGCGAGGCGCCCCGCAGCGCCGACCGGTCCCTGACAGCGGGGAGCTCGGGCGGCGCGGCGGCCGCGCCCGAGGCGCCGCCGTCGTCGTCGTCCTCCTGCCAGCCCGAGCCGGGCACCCCGTCCAGCACCCCGCCAGGCTGCCCCGTGGCCCCCCACCGCGGGCGGCGACGACGAGCGCCTGTGGACGGAGCCCCACGAGCGGGGCCCGCCACCCGCCCTGTGGGCGGACGACGGGCCCGGCGACCTCCCGTCAGACGTCGGTCAGACGTCGGTCAGGCGGGCACCACGTTGACGAGCTTCGGGGCCCGGACGATGACCGTGCGCACCCCTCGGCCGTCCAGCGCCCGCTGCAGGGCCGGGGAGGCCAGCGCCTGCTCGCGCAGGGCGTCCTCGGTGATGTCGGCCGGCACCTCGAGGCGGTCGCGGACCTTGCCCTGCAGCTGCACCACGCACGTCACCGTCTGCTGCACCAGCAGCGCCGGGTCGGCCTGGGGGAAGCCCTCGAACGCCAGGGAGCCGGAGTGGCCCAGCCGGGACCACAGCTCCTCGGCCACGTGCGGGGCCAGCGGCGCCACCATGAGCACGAGGGCCTCCGCCGCCTCGCGCGGCACGGAGGACAGCTTGGTGAGCTCGTTGTTGAGCTCGATGAGCTTGGACACCGCGGTGTTGAAGCGCAGCCCCTCGTAGTCGGCCGCGACGGCCGCCGCGGTGCGGTGCACCAGCGCGCGGGTCGCCGGGTCAGCGGGGGCGTCGCTGACGGTCACCTCCCCGGTGGACTCGTCGACGACGTTGCGCCACAGCCGCTGCAGGAAGCGCTGCGAGCCGACCACCGCGCGGGTCTCCCAGGGCCGGGAGTCGTCCAGGGGCCCCATCGACATCTCGTACACGCGGAACGTGTCAGCGCCGTAGGACTCGTACATGTCGTCGGGCGTGACGACGTTCTTCAGGGACTTGCCCATCTTCCCGTACTCGCGGGTGACGGGCTCGCCCTGCCACGTGAACTCGCGTGCCCCCGTGGCGGAGGTGGTCTCCTCCACCTCCGCAGCGGGCACGTAGGTGCCACGGACGTCGGTGAAGGCGTCGGCCTGGATGTAGCCCTGGTTGAACAGGCGGCGGAACGGCTCCTGCGAGGAGACGTGGCCCAGGTCGAACAGCACCTTGTGCCAGAACCGGGCGTACAGCAGGTGCAGCACGGCGTGCTCGACGCCGCCGACGTACAGGTCGACGCCACCGGTGTCCGCCACCGCGGTGCCGTCGGCGGCGCGGACCGCCCGATCGGTGCGCGGGCCCATCCAGTACGCCTCGACCTCCGGGTCCACCAGCTTCTCGGAGTTCTCTGGGTCCAGGTAGCGCAGCTCGTACCAGCACGAGCCCGCCCAGTTGGGCATGGTGTTGGTCTCGCGGCGGTACCGCTTGGGCCCGTCACCCAGGTCCAGGGTGACGTCCACCCACTCCGGCACGCGCGACAGCGGCGGGGAGGGCTCGCTGGTGACGTCGTCGGGCTCGAAGGTGCGCGGGGAGTAGTCCGGCACGTCCGGCAGCAGCACCGGCAGCTGGTCGGCGGGGACGGCGCGGGGCAGGCCGTGCTCGTCGTAGACGACCGGGAACGGTTCGCCCCAGTAGCGCTGGCGGCTGAACAGCCAGTCGCGCAGGCGGTACGTGGTGACGGGTCGGCCGGCACCGGTGGCCTCCAACCAGGCGGTGATGCGCTCCTTGGCCTCGGCGACCTCCAGGCCGTCCAGGTCGACGTCGTCGTTGGAGCTGTTGATCGCCGGACCGGCGCCCGTGTAGGCGCCGCCCTCGAAGCCCTCCGGCGGCTGCACGGTGCGCACGACGGGCAGCTCGAAGCGCTCGGCGAAGGCGAAGTCCCGCTCGTCCTGGCCGGGCACGGCCATGATCGCGCCGGTGCCGTAGCCGGCCAGCACGTAGTCGGCGGTGAAGACGGGCACGGCGGTGCCGGTGACGGGGTTGACCGCGTGCAGGCCGGTGAAGACGCCGGTCTTGGTGCGGCCCTCGTCGGTGCGCTCGGCCTCGGTGCGGGCGGCGGCCTGCGTCCGGTAGGCGGCCACGGCCTCGGCGGGGGTCGCGGCACCACCGGTCCAGCTGTCCGGGGTGCCGGCCGGCCAGGCCGCGGGCAGCTCGTCCAGCGAGGCGTGCTCGGGCGCCACCACCATGAACGTCACGCCGAACAGCGTGTCCGGGCGGGTGGTGAACACCTCCAGCTGGCCGCCCTCGACGCCGTCACCGGCCAGGGCGAAGCGGACCTGGGCGCCGGTGGAGCGCCCGATCCAGTGCCGCTGCATGGACTTCACGGCCTCGGGCCAGTCCAGGCGGTCCAGGTCGTCCACCAGGCGGTCGGCGTAGGCGGTGATCCGCATCATCCACTGGCGCAGCGGACGCTTGACCACGGGGAAGTTGCCGCGCTCGCTGCGGCCGTCGGCGGTGACCTCCTCGTTGGCCAGCACCGTGCCCAGGCCCGGGCACCAGTTGACCGGGGCCTCGGAGATGTACGCCAGGCGCTGGTCGTCCACCAGGCGGCGGCGGGCGACGTCGTCCAGGTCGGCCCAGGTCGAGCCGTCCTCGGGCTGGCGGGCGCCCGACTCGTACGCCTCGCGCAGCTCCGCGACGGGGCGGGCGGCGCCGCGGCCGCCGTCCGGGCGGACGGCCTCCGGGTCGTACCAGCTCTCGAAGACCTCCCGGAAGATCCACTGCGTCCAGCGGTAGTAGTCCGGGTCGATGGTGGAGACGGACCGGCGCGCGTCGTGGGCCAGGCCCAGGCGGCGCAGCTGGCGGCGCATCGTGGCGATGTTCGCCTCGGTGGTGACCCGCGGGTGCTGGCCGGTCTGGACGGCGTACTGCTCGGCGGGCAGGCCGAAGGCGTCGTAGCCCAGCGTGTGCAGCACGTTGCGGCCGTTCATCCGCTGGTAGCGAGCCCACACGTCGGTGGCGATGTAGCCCAGCGGGTGCCCCACGTGCAGCCCGGCGCCCGAGGGGTACGGGAACATGTCCATGACGAACAGCGGCTCGCGACCGGCCACGGCCTCGGCGTCGCCCCAGGGACCGCTGGGGTTGGGCGCCTCAAAGGTGCCCTCGTCGGCCCAGCGCTGCTGCCACGCGAGCTCCACCTGCGCCGCGAGGGCGGCGGTGTACCGCTGGGGGGGCGCGTCACCGGGGGCGGCGCCCGTCGCGGGGGCGGACTGGTCCGTGGTGCTCATGCGGTGGGGCGCTCCTTCTGGGTGCTCCGGGCGCTGCCGGAGTCGCTGCTCCGGCGGCCGCCCGCCGGAGGTCTCGCTCTCACGACCAGGGTAGTAGCGGCGGCCAGGCGGTTTCCCGCTCCTCGCTGTCAGCGCAGCAGCGCGCCCCGGCTCCCGGCGACGTCGGTGAGCACCCCGGCCACGCTCAGCGCCGCTGCCCCCATGACGGCGCGGAACCCGGTGCGCCCGTCGGCGGCGGCACCGAGGGCTCCGGCGGCCCCCGCGGCGAGCAGCAGCGCCGTCGTCGTCCGGCCGAGGTCGCGCCGGCGGCCCAGGAGGAGCACGGCGTCCGCGAGCGCCACCCCCAGCGCCGCCCCGGTCCGGCTGGCGCGCGGCCCGAGGCGCTGGGGCAGGCCGCGGACCCCGGTGGCGGCGTCGGCCTCGGCGTCCGGGACGGTGTTGGCCAGGTGCGCGGCCAGGCCCAGCAGCGCGGCGGCGCCGCACAGCAGCCGCGGTGCGGGGCGGCCCGCGGCGCCGGTGGCCACGGCGGGCAGCGCGCCGAAGAAGAGCAGGTACGGCAGCGGGCTGGCGAGGGTGCCCTTGAGCCCGAGGTCGTAGCCCAGAGCGCCCACCACTCCCGCCAGGTGCAGGCGGCCGGCGCCCGCGCGGCCGCGGTCCAGGGCCAGCGAGCTCGGCACGGCGGCGGCCGCCGCCAGCACCGCGGCCGCCGCGACGGCCGCCCGGGGCAGGCGTCCTGCTGCCACGGGCTTCTCGGTGCGGCCGGCGGCGGCGTCGAGCGGGGCGTCGAGGGCGTCGTTGGTCCAGCCGATCGCCAGGTGCCCCAGCCCCACGGCGAGCGCGACCCGGCCCGCGGTGCCCGTGCGGCGTCCCGGCGCGGCCGCGGCCGCGGCCAGGGCGGCGGCGAAGGAGGTGACGGCGACCGTCGGAGCCGGGTGGCAGGCGCGGCCCAGGTCGACGACGACGGCGAGCACCGCGCGCACGGGTCCCCGCTGCGTCCCGCTGCCCATCCCGCCGAGGCTAGGGGCTGGGCGGCCGGGGCCTCAGCCCAGGGAGCCGGTCTGGTCCTCGTTGCGGCGCGAGGGGCGCGAGCGCACCGGCTCGACGGCGCTGGGGGCGCGCAGGGCGCGGCGCAGGGCGAGGTCCTGCTCGGCGCGGCTGACCAGCTCCGCCAGGCCCCCGGAGTCCCACGGCTCGAGCAGCCCGGACCCCACGGTCAGCGAGCAGGCCCAGCGCACGAGCGGGGCGTCGGGGCTGCCGAGCAGGCGCACGCGCAGGCGGCGCTCCAGCTCCGCGGGGGTGGTGCCGGTGCCGGGACCGAGCACCACGAAGAGGTCGTCGGCCCAGCGGCCGACCACGTCCGCGCCGCGGGTGCTGCCGCGCAGCGCGTCGGCCACACCGCCGACCACCTCCGCCACGGCCTCCGGGCCGCCGAGCTCCCGCACCGGCTCGAGGTCCCCGAGCTGCACGAGGGAGGCGTGCATCGCCCCGCTGGAGCGGCGGGCCGCGCCCAGCACGTGGCGGGCGAGCAGGTCGAGGCCGTTGGCGTTGTAGCAGCCGGTGGACTCGTCCACCACGGACACGGCGTCGGCGAGCTGCAGCGCAGCCTCCAGCTCGACGGCCGTGCGGCGGCGGGTCAGCAGGACGGCGACGGCGACGAGCGCGCCCACCACCAGCGACGCGCCCAGCCCCGCGGCCGCCTCCAGGTCTCCGCGCCCGACCGCGGCGAGCGCCACCGCGACGGTGGCGGCGGCCAGCGGCGCGGCGGCCAGGGCGGTGGCGAGACCGCTGAGCGGGACGACGGCGAGGGCGCCGCCCAGCACGGGCAGCGCGGCCGCGGGCCAGGCGGACCCGGTGGCAGCGCACAGCGCGAGGCCGGCCCCGGCGGCAGCCGCCGAGCCTCCCCACGTGCCCACCACGAGCCCCGCGGTACCCCGCGTGCCCGTGCGCCGCTGCGCCGTCTCAGCCACCTCCACACAGGTCCCCTCGGCGCGGAGCGCGCCCGGGGTGAGCGGGCGGCGGCCACGACCACCCGACAGGGCGAGCGCCGGCGCTGCTCCGCACTCGACGAGGGTGCCACACGAAACGCCCGAACCGCCCGAACCCGCGGGGCGCGTCCGCCGGCCCCGCGCTGCGGTCGAGTTGCCGAGCCCGCCGCGCCACCGGACCGTGGCGGGCATGGCAACCACCTCTCGCCCCCGCGGGTCGGCGCTGGGCCGCGGCCTCGCTGCCGGGGCCGTCGGCACCACGGTGCTCAACGCTGTGACCTACGCCGACATGGCCTGGCGGGGTCGGCCGGCCAGCACCACCCCGGAGGACGTGGTCGAGGCGGCCGCGCGCGCCACCGGCCGGGAGGTGCCCGGGTCCGGGTCCGAGCGCAGCAACCGCCTCACCGCCCTCGGCGCGCTGTCCGGCACGGCGGTGGGCCTGTCCACGGGGGTCGCCGTGAGCGCCGCCCGCGCGGCGGGCCTGCGCTTCTCCGCCCCGGTGGGCGCGGTGGTGACCGGGGCCGTGGCGATGGCCGCCACGGACCTGCCGATGGGCGCGCTGGGTGTGTCGGACCCGCGCACCTGGACCCGGCAGGACTGGGTGGCCGACGCCGTGCCGCACCTGGCGTTCGGGATGGCCACCCACGCCACGCTGAGGGCCCTCGAGCCCGCGGGCGAGCGGCGCCGCCGAGCCTCGGCCTCGCTCGTGCTGAGCTCGGCCCTGCTCGGGGTGGCTGCCGGCAGCCGCAGCAGCCTCGGCCTGCTGGCCCCAGCGCTGACGTCGTCGGCGTCCGCGGGCGCCAAGGCGCTCGCGGTGCTGCCGGTGGCCGGTGAGCTGGTGGCCGACAAGGCCCCCGGGACCCCGGCGCGCACCTCGGCGCAGGGCCTGCCGGCACGGTTCGTCTCGGCGACCGGCGGGGCCGCGGCCCTCGCTGCCCGCGAGAGCGCCAACGCCGTCGTCCCCTCCGTCGCCGCCGCGGCGGGCGCCGCGGGCGGGGCCTGGGGCGGTCTGGCGTGGCGGCGCTGGGCCTCGGCCCGGGTGCCGGACTGGCAGGCGGCGCTGGTGGAGGACGGCGTGGCGGTGGCCCTGGCGGCCGTGGCGTGCCTGACCGGCCGCCGCTCCGCTCGCGCGACTACTCTGGACGGTCCCGCGCCCGTCGGGCGTTGAGGCTCTCGCAGGGCTCCTGCCCGCACCCGCGCCCAGCTCATCTCCTGGAGGACCCCCGTGACGCAGACCACCGCCACCACCGCTCCCGCCGAGCCGCAGGCCGCGGCCGAGGACGACGACTGGCTGACCGGCGCCACCGCCTGCTCGATCGAGAACGGCGAGGACTGCGAGGCGTGCCAGTGACGGCTCGCTGAGCCCGATGGTGGCGGGAGACCGTCAGGAGCCCTCACGGGCCCTGGCGGTCTCCTTCTCGTTGGCCCGCTGCAGGGCCGCCACCAGCTCGTCCTTGGTCATGGAGGACCGGCCGGGCACGTCGAGGCGCCGCGCCAGGTCGAGCAGGTGCGCCTTGGTGGCGTGCGCGTCCACCCCGCCGGCCGTGGGGAGGTCAGCGCCGTCGCCAGCGGCGCCGCGCTCGGCCTGGGCGTCGGAGGGGCCGCGGCGCCCGCCCTCCTTGGGCTCCCAGTGGTCCCCGACCTTCTCGTGGGTGTGCTTCAGCGCCGCGAACGCCGTGCGGCGGGCCCGCTCGGCGGTGTTCGGCTCGTCGGCGTAGGTCTCCTCCGCGGAGTCGTGAGCCTTCGCGAACGTCGCCTGCGCCTTCTCGTCCGAGCGCTGCAGCGTGCTGGGCAGCTCGTCCTCGCGGACCTTCCCGGTCTTCGTGGTCATCGCCATGCGCCGCCCCTACCCGCGCGGACGGGCGTCGAAGCGCCCGCGTCCCGGCGGGTCACCCGTCAGGCGGCGGGCACGACCTGCGCGGTGCAGAAGGCGCAGCGCGTGGCCTTCACCGGGATCTTGGACAGGCACTCGGGGCACTCGTGCACGGGGGCCTTCGGCTCCGGCTCGGTGCGGTAGCGCGCCATGAGCGCGTTGACCGGCTTGACCACCAGGAAGTAGAGGATCGCCGCGGTGATGACGAACGCGACGAGGGCGTTGATGAAGGCACCGATGCCGAACTTGCTGCCGTTCACCGTGAAGGCCAGCGCTGAGAAGTCGGGGACGCCCCCGAAGGCGCCCAGCAGCGGCGTCAGCAGGTTCTCGGTGAACGACTTGACCACGGCTCCGAACGCCGCGCCGATGAGCACGGCGATGGCCAGGTCGACCACGTTGCCGCGCAGGATGAACTCGCGGAAGCCCTTCACGGCTCCTCCTCGGGGTCGGACGTGTGGTGGTGGTTGCCGGGGCAGACGGATCTGCGCAGGCATCATGGCAGCCGTCGTCGTCCGTCGGGAGGGGTACGGCTGGACCGGCCAGGGCTGACCGGCGAGCATGTCCCGCAGGCGCCGCCGCTGGTGACGGCGCCGGAGGGAGGACACCCGTGACCACCGCCGCCGCAGCGCCGCACACCGGCAGCCAGGGCCCCCAGCGGACAGACCGCCCGGCCTGGCCCGACCCGCGCGCGGACGCCCTGTCGGGGCCCGGTCTGGGCTCGCTGTCCGTGGCCTCCCTGCTGGCCTCCTCCGCGGTGCGCCACGCCGACCGCACGGCCGTGGTGTGCGGCTCCGAGCGGGTCACGTACGCGCAGTTTTGGGAGCAGGCCCGCGCGTACGCCGGCGCCTTCCGGGCCCGCGGCGTCGGCCCGGGCGACCGCGTGGCGGTGCTCGTGCCGAACGTGCCCGACTTCCCGCGGGTCTACTTCGGCCTGCTGGCGCTGGGCGCCGTCGTCGTCCCCGTCCACCTGCTCTTCACCGCCGACGAGGTCGAGCACGTGCTGCGCGACTCCGGCGCCACCCTCGTGGTGGCCGCCGCGCCGGTGCTGGCGGCGGCGCTGCCCGCCGCGGCGGCAGCCGGGATCCCGGTGGTGACCGTCCTCGTGCCGGACGACCAGCGCGAGAAGGTGCCCGCCCCGCGGCTGGAGGACGAGGCGCGCGCGGCCGAGCCGCTGGAGCGCCTCGTGCCCGTCCCCCCGCTGGCCCCCGCCACGGTCCTCTACACCTCCGGCACCACCGGCAGGCCGAAGGGCGCGGTCGGCAGCCACCTGGCGATCGTCGAGAACGTCAACACGGTGCTCATCGACTGCTTCGACATGCGCACCGGCGACGTCGTCTTCGGCGGGCTGCCGCTGTTCCACACCTTCGGCCAGGTGTGCGTCATGAACACCGCCTTCCGCGTCGGGGCCATGGTGCTGCTGCTGCCGAAGTTCGACCCGGCCACCGCACTGCGGATCATGGACGCCGAGCAGGCGACGGTGTTCATCGGCGTCCCCACCATGTACGGGGCGCTGCTGCAGGCCGCCGGTCCCCACCGCGAGGGCGGCGGCCAGCTGCCGCCGCTGCGGTACGCCATCTCCGGTGGCGCGGCGCTGGCAGAGGCGGTGCTCGAGAGGTTCCAGCAGGTCTTCGAGGCTCCGGTCCACGAGGGCTACGGCCTCACCGAGACCTCTCCGGTGGCCTCCTTCAACCGCGTCGGGGAGCCGGCCGTCGCCGGGTCGGTGGGCTTCCCCGTGTGGGGCGTGGAGGCCGAGGTCACCGACCCCGGGCACCCCGAGCGCATCGTGGTGCTGCCGCCCGGGGAGCGCGGCGAGCTGGTCATCCGGGGCCACAACCTCTTCAAGGGCTACCTCGGCAACCCCGACGCCACCGAGGCGGCCGTGGTGGACGGCTGGCTGCGCACCGGCGACATCGCCACCAAGGACGACGAGGGCCGCCTCCGCATCGTCGACCGCGCCAAGGACATGATCATCCGCAACGGCTACAACGTGTACTGCCGCGAGGTGGAGGAGGTCCTGGTCCGCTACCCCGGGGTCGCGTCCGTGGCCGTCTTCGGAGTGGCCGACGACGAGCACGGCCAGGAGGTCCACGCCGCCGTGGTGGTGGAGGACTCCGAGGCCGGCCGCGCCTTCGACCCCGACGCGATGGTCGCGCAGGCGCGCCAGCACCTGGCGGCGTACAAGTACCCGCGGGTGGTGCACGTGCGGGAGGCCATGCCCCAGGGACCCAGCGGGAAGATCCTCAAGCGGGAGCTCGTGGCGGAGTACGAAGGCTGACCGGCTCCACAGGTCAGCGCGGAGGTCAGCTCAGACGTCAGCGCAGCACGCCGCGGTCGCGCGCCCGCGCGACCGCGGCGGTGCGCGAGGTCACGTCGAGCTTGGTGAAGACGTGCACGAGGTGGCTCTTCACCGTGGGTTCGCTGATGCTCAGCTCCGCCGCGATGTCGCCGTTGGAGCGACCGTCGGCCACCAGCGCCAGCACCTCCACCTCCCGCGGCGTCAGCGACGTCTGCGGCGCCCGCACCCGGGCGAGCAGGCGGCTGGCCACGGCGGGCGCCAGCGCGCTCTCCCCCGCCGCCGCCGCCCGCACCGCCGCGAGCAGCTCGGCGGGCGGCGCGTCCTTGAGCAGGTAGCCGCTGGCGCCGGCCTCGACCGCGCCCAGGATGTCGCCGTCGGTGTCGTAGTTGGTCAGCACCAGCACGGGCGGGGCGTCGGGCAGGGCGCGGATGCGCCGCGTGGCCTCGGCGCCCCCGGGTGCCCCCGGGGCGGGGTCCAGCTGCAGGTCCATGAGGACGACGTCGGGCGCGTGGTCGACCGCTGCGCGCACCGCCTCCTCGCAGGTGGCGGCCTCCGCGACGACCGCGATGCCCTCCTGCTCCAGCAGCGCCCGCAGGCCCAGGCGCACCACGGGGTGGTCGTCGACCAGCACCACCCGGGTCATGCCGGCACCTCCGCACCGGTGGCGGTGAGCTGTCCGGGAACGGCCGGGGCGTCGGGCAGCTCCACCTCCACCGCGGTGCCGCGGCCCACGGCGGTGCGCACCGCGAGGCCGCCGCCGAGCTGCTCGACGCGCTCGCGCACGGCGCGCAGCCCGAAGTGACCAGCGCCGCCTGCGGTCCGCTCGGCCACGGCGGCGGGCTCGAACCCGCACCCGTCGTCGACCACCGACAGCCGGGTCGCACCCGGCAGCCGCTGCAGGCGCACCTCGACGCGGGCGGCGCCGGAGTGCTGGGCGGCGTTGGCCACCGCTCCCTGGGCGATGCGCAGCAGCGCGGTGGCCACCTGCACCGGCGGCTCCGCGTCGCCGACCTCCCCGTCTGCCGCCCTGTCGGGCCCGACCACGTCCACGACGAACCCGGGACGGCTCCACTGGGTGGCGGCCAGGCGGCGCAGCGCCGCGAGCAGGCCCTGGTCGGCCAGTGGGGGCGGTGCGAGCTCGGCGATGAGGGCGCGCGCCTCGGCCAGGCTGGCGGCGGCGGTGTCGCGGGCCAGCCGCACGTGCGGGACGCCCGGGCCGCGGGGGTCGGCGCGCTCGGCCACGTGGAGCAGCAGCTGGATGCTCGACAGGCCCTGGGCCACGGTGTCGTGCAGGTCCCGGGCGATCCGGGCGCGCTCGGCGAGGGCCCCGGCGGTGCGCTCGCTGGCGGCCAGGTCGGCGCGGGCGGCCACCAGCTCCGCCAGCAGCAGCTCGCGCTCGGCGGCCTCGCGGGCGAGGGCCCGGTAGCCCAGGCCGATGGCCAGGGCCACGCCCGCGGCGAGCACCGGGCCCACCACGCCGCCCACGGTGAGGCCACCGCCGCGGGCCGTCGCGAGCGCGGCGACCACGGTCGCGACGACGACAGCGGCCGGGCCCCACCAGCGCGGCAGCAGGTGCAGCGACAGGAAGTAGAGGGGGAAGACGAGGTAGGCGGCCTGGGGCGAGACCGCCACCAGCGCCACCCACAGCAGGCCCAGCGCCGCCAGCCACACCCGGGAGCGCACGCGCCGCCCCGGGCGCGCGAGCACCGCGCCGGCGGCGTAGACGGCCACCAGCGCCGCGGCCAGCGCCGCCACCGCGGTGCGGTCCGCGGGGTCCGCCAGGACGACGACGAGCGCGGCAACGCCCACCACGAGCAGGTGCAGGCCCACGCGCAGTCCGAGGACCACGGGGGCGAGGGCGTCGCGGTGCACCGCGCGACGCTAACCGCGCGCCGGCGGGCCGCGCATCCGTCGAAGGACGGAGTCCGGCCTCCCACCCGCGCTCCGCCGGGAGCCGCCTCACGGGCGATGCCGGGACCGGCGCGTGGCGAGCACGGTGGACACCACTCGTCCTCGACCCAGGAGGTCCCCCGTGTTCGTCGCCTGGCGCGACCTGCGCGCCGCCCGCGGCAGGTTCTCCCTGCTCGCCGCCGTCGTCGCCCTCGTCACCCTGCTGGTGGGCTCGCTCACCGGCCTCACCGCCGGCCTGGCCGCGCAGAACACCTCCGCGGTGCTCGGCCTGGACGCCGACGCCGTGGTGCTGGCCCGGCCCGCCGGCAGCGGCTCCACGACCGGAGCCCTCACCTTCGCCGACTCCGCCGTCTCCCCCGACCAGCAGCGCGCCTGGGCCGCAGCCGCCGGCGCCACCGGCGCCTGGCCTCTCGGGGTGGACCAGACCCGCGCCTCCCGCCAGGGCGCGGACGGGACGGCCAGCGCCGCGGTGGCCGTGCTCGGCGCCGGTGCCGGCCTCGCGCCGCAGACTCCCGCTGCGGACGGCTCCGTGGTGCTCTCGGTCCCCGCGGCGCGGGAGCTGGGGGCGAGCGCCGGGGAGGAGGTGCTGGTGGGCGGCCAGCGGTTCGCCGTGGCCGCTGTCTCAGGGGACGGCTGGTACGCGCACACCCCGGTCGTGTGGACCACCCTCGCCGACTGGCAGCGGATGGCGCGCGCCACCGGCGGGTCCGGCGACCCCAGCGCGCTGGTGGTCCGCGGCGACCTCGACGGCGGCGAGCGGGCCGCGCTCGACGCCCGCGCGGGCACCACCTCCACCACCCTCCTCGGCTCGCTGGGGGCGATCGGCGCTTTCCGCTCCGAGGTCGGCTCGCTGGCGCTCATCATCGGTCTGCTGCTGGTGGTCAGCGCCCTCGTGGTGGGGGCGTTCTTCACGGTGTGGACGCTGCAGCGCTCCGCCGACGTCGCCGTCCTCAAGGCCCTCGGCGCCTCCACCCGCTCGCTCGTGGTGGACGCCCTCGGCCAGGGCACCGCCGTGCTGCTCGGCGGCGTGGCCGCGGGCACCGCGGGCGTGGCGGCGCTCGGCTGGGCGCTCGGGTCCGCCGCCGGTGGCGCGGTGCCGTTCGTGCTGTCGCCGCTGACGGCGCTGGGCCCGTCGGTCCTCGTCGTCCTCCTCGGCCTGGTCGGCGTCCTCGCGGCGCTGCGGGCCGTCACCCGCGCCAACCCCCTCACAGCCCTCGGGAGCATCCGGTGATCACCCTCGACGACGTCACGCTGACCCACCCGGACGGCACGGAGCGCGTCACCGCCCTCGACCGCGTGCACCTGGACGTGCCGCGCGGGGAGGTGACCGTGCTCACCGGGCCCAGCGGCTCGGGCAAGTCGAGCCTGCTGGCGGTGGCCGCGACCCTGGTGCGCCCGGACTCCGGGCGGGTGATGGTGGACGGCGAGGACGTGGCCCGCCTGTCGGCCCCGGCGGCGGCAGCGCTGCGCCGGGAGCGGATCGGGGTGGTGTTCCAGCAGGCCAACCTCCTGCCGTCGCTGACCGTGCGCGACCAGCTGCTGGTCATGGCGGAGCTCGGCGGGGTGCCCGGGGGCCGCCGGCTGCGCCGGCGCGCGCTGCGCGAGCGCGCCGAGGAGCTGCTCGCCGAGGTGGGACTGGAGGGCCTCGGGCACCGCCGGCCCCACCAGCTCTCCGGCGGCCAGCGCCAGCGCGCGGCCGTCGCCCGGGCCCTCGTGCACGCGCCGTCGGTGCTGCTGGTGGACGAGCCCACCAGCGCGCTGGACACCGAGCGCGCCGCGGGCGCGGTCGAGCTGCTGGTGCGGCTCACGCGGCAGCGGGGGACCTCGACGCTGCTGGTGACGCACGACCTGGACCGCCTCGACGGCGTCCCCGGCCTGGAGCGGGTGGAGCGGATGCGGGACGGGCGGGTGGAGTCCGCCGTCCTGCGCTGAGCCCGCCCTGCGCTGGGCCGGTCGGGGCGGGAGCCAGGAGGGGCCAGGAACGCGAGAGGGCGGCACCCGCTGGGTGCCGCCCTCTCGCCCTGGTGGAGCTGAGGGGATTCGAACCCCTGACCCCCTCCATGCCATGGAGGTGCGCTACCAGCTGCGCCACAGCCCCGTCCGCCGTTCGGAGCGCTTCAGCAGAAGCCCTCCCGTTCAGGACGTGGGAGCAACTGTAGCGCGTCTTCGGGAGTGCCCCGGATGGGGGTCCACGGCTTGCCCGTCGCGGCGGCGCGCAGCACCTTGGGGTCCGCAGCCGCAGTCCCGGAGCAGTGCTGGTCCGAACCCCGGCTGTCGTCCACTCACACCGCAGGGGGGGAACTGCACCATGTCCATCATCTCCGGCAAGGACCGCCGCCTGGCCCGGCTCTTCGGGCCCGACGGCCGCACCTTCCTCGTGGCCGCCGACCACGGCGTCACCACGGGCTTCGACTCCGGGCTGGGCGACATGGCCCCGCTGCTCTCGGCCGTGGCCGACGGCGGTGCCGACGGGGTGGTGGTGCACCGGGGCACGGCCAAGCGGCACGCCCCCGTGCAGCGCGGCACCGCGCTGCTGGTGCACCTGTCGGGCAGCACCAACCTCTCCCCCGACGGCGACGTCAAGACGGCCGTCTGCAGCGTCGAGTCGGCGGTGGCGCTGGGCGCCGACGCCATCTCCGTGCACGTCACCCTCGGCTGCGGGGCCGCGGACGACCGCGCCGCCCTGGCGGACCTGGGCGCCGTCTCCTCGGACTGCGAGCGCTTCGGCATGCCGCTGCTGGTCATGACCTACGTGCGCCCCGGCGGGCCGCGTTCGGCCAGCGCGGCCGCGCTGCACGCCGCGCGCGTGGCCGCCGAGATGGGCGCCGACGTGGTCAAGGCCACCTCCCCGGACCTGGAGACCAGCCACGCGCTGGCCACGAGGATCGGCGTGCCCGTGGTGGTCGCGGGCGGCGAGACCGGGCGTGGGGCCACGTTCGAGGACTTCCTCGAGACCTCGCGGCAGACCCTCGAGACGGGCGTCGCGGGCCTGTGCGTCGGGCGCTGGGTGTTCACCCACGCCAACCCGGCCACCGCCACCCGCGCGCTGCGCGACCTCGTGCACCCCCGGGTGCCGGCCACGCCCGCCGGGCTGGCCGAGCCCTTCGACCTCACCCGCGCCTGACGCGGCCGCCGCAGACCGCACCCCAGACCACCCCAGCCCCCCGAGCACCAGGGAGACCCCGCACCCATGACCTCCGACCTCTGGGCCGACGTCACGGCCCTGTCCGGCGACCACCTCGACGCCGCCCTCGCCCACGTCCGCACGGCCGCCGTCGACGCGGTCCTCCTGCGCCCCGAGCAGCTCGACGGGTGGAAGCCCGTCGAGCGCCTGGCCGTCGCCGTCCTCGTCGGGCCGGACGCCTCCGCCTCGGACCTGGCCGCCGCCCCCGTCGACGCCGTCGTGGCCGACGGGGTCCGCTCGCTGGCCGCGGCGCGCTCCCTGGCGGACGGGCGCCGGCTCGGGGTGCGCTGCCTCATCGACGACGGCGCGAGCATGGACGAGGCCGCCGACCAGTGCGGCGTCGTCGACGTCCTGCTGTCGGTGTTCACCGACGAGACCAACATCCCGCTCGAGCTGCTGCTCGCCCGCGCGCAGGGCACCCGGACCGCGGTGTTCAAGGCGCTGGCCACCGGCTCGGAGGCCTCCACCGTGGCCGGGGTGCTGGAGTCCGGACCCGCGGGCGTCCTGGTGGACGCCGCCTCGCTGGTGGACCTCGACGTCGCCGCGCAGGTGGTGGCCCGCCAGTCCGAGCGGGTGGCCCCGCTGGTGCCGCTGACCGTGACCGCCTCCCGGCCGATCGGCATGGGCTACCGCGGGTGCATCGACACCACGACGCTCTTCGACGACGACGAGGGCATGATCATCGGGTCGACGTCCTCGGGCGGGATCCTCGTGTGCGCCGAGGTGCACTACCTGCCCTACATGGACCTGCGCCCGTTCCGGGTGAACGCCGGGGCGGTGCACTCCTACGTGTTCTCCCCGACCACCACGTCCTACATCACCGACCTGCGTGCGGGCGCCCCCGTCTCCGGCGTCAGCGCCGCCGGGCGCTTCCGCGACACGACCGTGGGCCGCGTGAAGATCGAGCTGCGCCCGCTGCGCCTCCTGGAGGCCCGCGACGAGGCGTCGGGCTCGCTGGTCAACGTCATCCTCCAGGACGACTGGCACGTGCGGGTCATGGGCGACGGCGGGGAGGTCCGCAACCTCACGCAGGTCAAGCCCGGCGAGAAGCTGCTCGGCGGGACCTGGGAGCCCGGCCGCCACGTGGGCATCAAGGTCTCGGAGAAGATCCTCGAGAACTGAGGCCCCTCGGGGGACCTCAGACGACGGCGCCCGCCGACCTCTCCGACACCGCGGAGGAGAGGCTGCGGGCGCCGTCAGCGTTCGTGCGGCCCGCGTCCTCCTCACCCACGCCGCGCGGCCCGAGGTCGTACCCGCGCAGCACCCACCGCCCGAAGCGGCGCTCCACGACGGCCCACCGGCCGTTGCCCAGCGAGGCGAACTGCGCCCACGCCTCCGGCGGCAGCCCCAGCAGCACCAGCACGCCGGCGCGCAGGGCACCGCTGTGGGAGGCCGCCACCAGCAGGCCTCCGTCCGGGGTGGCCGCCGCGTGGCGCTCGAGGGACGCCGCCACCCGGGCGCCCAGCTCGCTGCGCTTCTCGCCGCCGCCGATGCGCAGGTCCTCCCCGGAGCGCCAGGCGCGGTGGCCGTCCGGCCAGTGGTCGGCGATCTGCTGGTGCAGCAGCCCCTGCCAGGCGCCGGCGTCCAGCTCGCGCAGGGCCGCGTCCTCCACGGCGCGCAGGCCGGTGACCTCCTCCAGGCGGGCCGCCGTGGCCCGCGCGCGGGAGAGGTCGGAGCTGACCAGTCGGTCGGGGCGCATCGCGGCGATCTGCGCTGCGGCGGCCCGGGCCTGCTCGTGCCCCACCTCGTCGAGGGGGACGTCGAGCTGGCCCTGGAAGCGGCCCTCGGCGTTGGAGGTCGTGCGCCCGTGCCGCCAGAGCACGAGGCGCGAGGCACCACCGCCGGCCGCGGTCACCGCGCGAGCCCCGCCGCTCCGGCCTCGTGGGCGCTGCGGGGACCGGTGACGTCCTCCGGCAGCTCGATCGCCGGGCCGTCCTTCCAGAGGCGCTCCAGCGCGTAGTACTGGCGGTCCTCGGCCAGCTGGACGTGGACCACCACGTCGGCGAAGTCCAGCAGCACCCACCGGGCCTCGTTCATGCCCTCGCGGCGGACGGCGTCGGAGCCCAGCTGGTGCAGGGCGTCCTCCACGGCGTCCACCACGGCGCGCACCTGGCGGTCGTTGGCAGCGGCGGCCAGGACGAACACGTCCGTGATCACCAGCTGCTCGCTGACGTCCAGGGCGAGCACCTCGGTGGCGCCCTTCTCGGAGGCGGCGCGGGCGGCCGCGACGGCCAGCTCCACGGCGCGGGGGGTGGCGGTCACCCTCCCAGGATGGCACGGACGGGGGCCTGGCCCGAACCGTCGCCCGGCCGGGCCGGGGCGGCGGGCCCCGCCCGCGGAGCGGCACGGGGGGCGGCACGGGGGCGGCGTGGGGGCGGCCGTCAGTCGCGGTAGAGGCGGTGCTTGGCGATGTGCTGGACCACCCCGTCCGGCACGAGGTACCAGACCGGCAGCCCCTGCCGGACCCGCTCGCGGCAGTCGGTGGAGGAGATCGCCAGCGCCGGCACCTCCAGCAGGTGCACCGCACCCGCCGGGAGCGCGCCGGAGGCCGGGACGGCGAGCTCGTGCCCGGGGCGCGTGACCCCCACGAGGCTCGCCAGCTCCGCGAGGCGCTCGGCGTCCTTCCACGTGAGCATCTGGGCCAGCGCGTCAGCGCCGGTGATGAAGTACAGCTCGGCGTCGGGCCGCTGGGCGCGCAGGTCGGACAGGGTGTCGACCGTGTAGGTGGGACCGGGCCTGTCGACGTCCACCCGGCTCACCGTGAAGCGGGGGTTCGACGCCGTCGCGATGACGGTCATGAGGTAGCGGTGCTCGGCCGAGGAGACCGCGCGGGAGCTCTTCTGCCACGGCTCGCCGGTCGGCACGAAGACCACCTCGTCGAGGTCGAAGCGCGCGGCCACCTCGCTGGCGGCCACCAGGTGGCCGTTGTGGACCGGGTCGAACGTGCCACCCATCACGCCGAGGCGCGCCCGGCCGGGCACCCGCCCCGGCACCGGTGCCGGTGAGCTGGTCAGTGCCGGTTGCCGACGCTGCGGAAGGCCCAGAGGATCCCCAGCAGCAGCAGGAAGACGGCGAAGGCGATCAGGCCGAAGACGAGCGGCGGGAACGGCTCAGAGCTGGCCGTCTCGCCGGCGCCGGTGGCGCTCATGACCAGGGCGACGAGCACAGCGCCTCCACGAGGTGTTCCGGAGCGGGCCCGCCGGAGGTCGGCGGGTGCGGGACAGCAGTCTGCCAGGTCACCAGGGCCGGACGTCGCCCAGGGCGGCCGGCGGGGGTGTCCGCTCGCCGCGCGCCCGCAGCGTCTCGCGGTCGACCACCTCGATGCCCACGGCGCGCCAGCCCGGGAGGTCGGCGGTGCGGCGGTTCTCCGCCCACAGGCGCAGGCCCAGCGCGGCGGCGTCGTCGACGTCCTCCGCCTCGTCCCAGTAGGAGACCTCCGCCCGCTCGTCGTTGTAGCGCACGGTCGCCGGGAACGGCTGCGCCTCCACCAGGCGCACCAGGGCCGCGTGCAGCTGCTGGCGGGGGACGCGGGGCCCCGCGAAGGTCACGCTGACGTGCCACAGCAGCGGCTCTCCCAGCGCCTGCCCCCCGCCGCCCGGGAGCCGCTCCAGACCGGGCAGGGGAGCGTCACCGCCCTCTCCCCCACCGGGCGCGAGCACCAGCCGGACGGGCTTGGGCTGGCTCGGGGCGTCGTCCACGGGGGTGTCTCCGTCTCTAGAGGGGTGCTACTGCGTCGCCGCGCGCGGGCGGCTGCCCGAGGTGGCGGGAGCGTCTCCGGTCCCACCCTGCCGCCGCCGCGGCAGCAGCACCAGGTCGTCCCGGTGCACGAGCACGCGGTCGTAGCCCGGCCCGAGGGCGTCGAGCCGCTCCCGGGTCGAGCGCCCGAGCAGGTCGGGCACCTCGGCCGATGAGTAGTTGACCAGGCCGCGGGCCACGGCGTGGCCGCTTTCGTCGCACAGGTCCACCGGGTCGCCCGCCTCGAACGACCCCTCGGCGGCCACCACGCCCGCAGGCAGCAGCGACGCGCCCCGCCGCACCACCGCGGTGACCGCCCCGCGGTCGAGCACGAGGTGCCCCTGCGGGCTGGCGGCGTGGGCGAGCCACAGCATCCGCGTGCGCGGCCGGGTGCCCGTGGGCGCGAACCACGTGCCCACGTCCTGCCCCTGCAGCGCCTCACCGGCCTGCGCCGCGGAGGCCAGCACGGTGGCGATCCCGGCGCCGGTGGCGACGGCCGCGGCGTCGAGCTTGGTGGTCATCCCGCCGGTCCCCACGCCGCTGCTGGAGCCCGCCACCACCACGTCGTCCAGGTCCGCCGGGGAGGTCACCAGGGGGACCCTCCGGGAGCCGGGGCGGCTGGGCGGCCCGTCGTAGAGCGCGTCGACGTCGGACAGGAGCACGAGGGCGTCGGCGTGCACGAGGTGGGCCACCAGGGCCGCGAGCCGGTCGTTGTCCCCGAAGCGGATCTCGGCGGTGGCCACGGTGTCGTTCTCGTTGACCACCGGCAGCACGCCCATGCCCAGCAGGCGCTCCAGCGCCCGCTGGGCGTTGCGGTACTGGGTGCGCCGGATGACGTCGTCAGCGGTGAGCAGCACCTGCCCCACGGTGAGTCCGTGGGCGGCCGCGGCCGAGGTGTACCGGGCCACCAGGAGGCCCTGGCCGACGCTGGCGGCGGCCTGCTGCGTGGCGAGGTCGCGGGGTCGCTTGGCCAGGCCCAGCGGCCCGAGCCCGGCGGCGATGGCCCCCGAGGAGACCAGCACCACCTGGGTGCCCGCCTGCACCCGCTCGACCAGCGCGTTGACCAGCGCGATGAGCCGGGCGTCGTCGATGCCCCCGCTCGGCTGGGTCAACGAGGAGGACCCGACCTTGACCACCACGCGACCAGCGCCGGCGAGGGCGGACCGGTCGGCCAGCCCCGTCACGACGGCGGTGCCGTCAGCGCGGCCTGCGCTCACCCCTCGTCCCCGGCGTCGGTCCAGACGCCGGCGCGGCGCTCCTCGGCCAGCTCCTCCCGGGCGTCGCGCTTGGCGGCGCGGCGCTCCTCGTACAGCTCGCGCTTCTCCTCGCGGCTGGCGCGGCCCGAGCCCTCCAGGCGCAGGTCGGTGCCGCGGGGTCCCACCGCCATGTCGCTGCCGACGAGCGTGGGCTCCCAGTCGAAGACCACGGCGTCGTCCCCCGGGCCGATGACCACGGTGGAGCCGGCCACGGCCCCGGCCTTGAAGAGCTCCTCCTCCACGCCCAGGCGGGCGAGGCGGTCCGCGAGGTAGCCCACGGCCTCGTCGTTGGCGAAGTCGGTCTGGCGCACCCACCGCTCCGGCTTGGCGCCGCGGACGCGGAACACCACGTCGCCGGCCGCCTCGGCGTAGGCCGGCGCCCCCTCGCGGACCACCGTGAAGCCGGCGTCGTCCACCGCGCGGGGCCTGATGATCGTGCGCGCCACCGGCGCCGCGGGCGCCTCCTCGCGGGCCTGCCTGACCAGCGACGCCATGGCGAAGGTCAGCTGGCGCAGCCCCTCGTGGCTGGCGGAGGAGACCTCCAGCACGCTCAGCCCGCGCGCCTCGAGGTCGGGGCGCACCAGCTCGGCGAGCTCCTTGGCCTCGGGCACGTCCACCTTGTGGAGCACCACCAGGCGGGGGCGGTCGGGCAGGGGCACGGACGCCGGGCCGGTGGCGTCGGGCGCCACGGGGTAGGCCGCCAGCTCCGCCTCGATGACGTCGAAGTCGGTGATCGGGTCCCGCCCGGGGTCCAGCGTGGCGCAGTCGAGCACGTGCACGAGGGCCGCGCAGCGCTCGACGTGCCGGAGGAACTCCAGCCCGAGGCCCTTGCCCTGGCTGGCGCCGGGGATGAGGCCGGGGACGTCGGCCACGGTGAAGCGCTCGTCCCCGGCGGTGACCACGCCGAGGTTCGGCACCAGGGTGGTGAACGGGTAGTCGGCGATCTTCGGCTTGGCAGCCGACAGGGCGCCCACCAGGCTCGACTTGCCAGCGCTGGGGTAGCCGATGAACGCGACGTCCGCGAGGCTCCGCAGCTCCAGGACCACGTCCTCGGCCTCGCCGGGCTCCCCCAGCAGCGCGAAGCCGGGCGCCTTGCGCCGGGCGCTGGCGAGGGCGGAGTTGCCCAGCCCGCCGCGGCCGCCGGCCGCCACCACGAAGCGGGTGCCCGGGCCGACGAGGTCGGCGATGATCTCGCCGTCCGCGCTGCGGACCGTGGTGCCCTCGGGCACCGGCAGCACGAGGTCCTCGCCGTCACCGCCGTTGCGGTGGCCCCCGGCGCCCTGCTTGCCGTTGGTGGCGCGGCGGTGGGGCGCGTGGTGGTAGTCGAGCAGCGTGGTGGTGGAGGTGTCGACCTCGAGGACGACGTCACCGCCGCGCCCGCCGTTGCCGCCGTCGGGGCCGCCGAGCGGCTTGAACTTCTCGCGGTGCACCGATGCGCACCCGTTGCCGCCGCTGCCCGCTGCCACGTGCACCACGACGCGGTCGACGAACGTCGCCACCGGGCCATCTCCTCCTGTCGAGCGGGTCGTGCTGGTCGCACGGCCGCGCGCACCTGCTGTCGATGCGCGCGAGGGGGCGGCCGGTGGTCCGGCCGCCCCCTCGGTGGGTCTCCGTGTCAGATCGCGTCAGGCACGGGGTCCCGGTGACGCTGTCGCTGTGCTCAGGCCTCCACGGCCACGGGCAGGACCGCGACGACGCGGCGACCGCCGCGCGTGCCGAAGGTCACCGCGCCGGCGGCGGTGGCGAACAGCGTGTCGTCGCCACCGCGACCCACGTTGTCGCCCGGGTGGAAGTGGGTGCCGCGCTGGCGGACGATGATCTCGCCGGCGCCGACGACCTGGCCGCCGAAGCGCTTCACGCCGAGGCGCTGGGCGTTCGAGTCGCGGCCGTTGCGGCTGGAGCTGGCGCCCTTCTTGTGTGCCATCTCAGTGCTCTCCTCGGGTCTGTCCGTGCGGGGTCGGCGTCAGCCGATGGCCGTGATGCGCAGGCGGGTGAGCTCCTGGCGGTGGCCCTGGCGCTTCTTGTAGCCGGTCTTGTTCTTGTACTTCTGGATGACGATCTTCGGGCCGCGCTCGGCCCGGACGACCTCGGCGGTGACAGTCGTCTTGGCCAGGGCGTCGGCGGCACTGGTGACGGTGTCACCGTCGACCAGCAGGAGCGGCGTCAGCGACACGGACGAGCCGGTCTCCCCCGCCACCCGGTCGACGACGAGCACGTCGCCGACGGCGACCTTCTCCTGGCGGCCGCCGGCGCGGACGATGGCGTACACGTGTCGCTCACTCTCTGCTGTGACTGCTGGACTGTCTGGTGACTTCTGGTCTGCTCGGCGCACCACCGGACCCGGCACGAGGCCGGCGGTGGGGAGCCGTGGTGCTGGTTCCGGGGGTGCGCGCCCCTGGCGCGCACGGCGCACCGGGGGCGCACCGACGCACCAGGATACGGAGCGCGGACGGCGAGCGTCAAAGCGGCTGGCGCGGCGTCAGCCGCGGAGCCCCTCGTCGTCCCCGTCCGACCCCTCCGGCGACCCGTCGGGGGCCACCTCCGAGCCGTGCGCAGGCTCGTCCGCGGGCTCGTCGAGCAGGGGTGGGAGCTCCAGCTCGACGGTGCTGACCTCGACGACCTCGACCACGTCCACGGCGTCGACCACGTCGACGGCGGCCGGGACCTCGGGCCCGACCTCGGGCTCCCCGCCCCCGAGGGCGGCGAGCAGCGCCGCGGCCTCGAGCGAGGGTCCCTGGCCGGCGGCCGGCGCGGTCGGGCGCAGCGAGGCCAGGGCGATGCCGTTCATGGCCTCGCGGACCGCGTCGCGGGCGGCCTCCTCGCGGCTGCGCGCCTCGCCGTCGCCCTTGTCCCCGTGGTCGGTCGGCTCGTGCCGGTCAGCCCGGTCAGCCCGGTCAGCCCGCTCGGCGCGGGACTGCCGCTCCGCGGCGGGACGCTCCTGGTCAGGGCGGACGTCGCCGCGACCGGACCGGTCCTGGCGCTCGGGCTTGTCCTGGCGCTCGCCGCGGTCCTGGCGCTCGGGCTTGTCCTGGCGCTCGCCGCCGCGCTGCTCGCCGCGGCCGCGGGGCGGCGCCGGCACGGGCGGGTGGGCGCTGCCGCCCGAGCCGCCGCTGCCGTGGGAGGCGTGCCCGCCGTGCGGGGTGAGGTCGTCCTGCACCACGACGCCGCGGCCGGCGCAGTGCTCGCAGGGCTCGCTGAAGGTCTCCAGCAGGCCCTGCCCGACGCGCTTGCGGGTCATCTGCACCAGGCCGAGGGAGGTGACCTCGGCCACCTGGTGCTTGGACCTGTCCCGGCCCAGGCACTCGACCAGGCGCCGCAGCACGAGGTCGCGGTTCGACTCGAGCACCATGTCGATGAAGTCGACGACGACGATGCCGCCGATGTCGCGCAGCCGCAGCTGGCGCACGATCTCCTCGGCCGCCTCGAGGTTGTTGCGGGTGACCGTCTCCTCGAGGTTGCCCCCCGAGCCCGTGAACCTGCCGGTGTTGACGTCGACCACGGTCATGGCCTCGGTCCTGTCGATGACGAGGGAGCCGCCCGACGGCAGCCACACCTTGCGCTCGAGGGCCTTGGCGATCTGCTCGTCGATGCGGTGGTGCGCGAAGGCGCTGCCGCCGGAGCCGTCGGCGTCCCAGCGGGTGACGCGCTCGGCGAGGTCGGGGGCCACGGAGTCGACGTAGGGCTTGATCGAGCCCCACGCCTCCTCCCCCTCGACGACGAGCTGCGCGAAGTCCTCGTTGAAGACGTCGCGGACCACCTTGATGACCAGGTCGGGCTCGCCGTGCAGCAGCGTCGGCGGGGTCACCTGCTTGGCGCGCGCGGAGATCTCCTCCCACTGCGCGGTGAGGCGCTCGACGTCGCGGCGCAGCTCGGACTCGCTGGCCCCCTCGGCCGCCGTGCGCACGATGACGCCGGCGTCCTCGGGGACGACCTCCTTGAGGATCGACTTCAGGCGCGAGCGCTCGGTGTCGGGCAGCTTGCGCGAGATGCCGGTCATGGACCCGCCGGGCACGTACACGAGGTAGCGACCGGGCAGGGAGACCTGGCTGGTGAGGCGGGCGCCCTTGTGGCCGATCGGGTCCTTGGTGACCTGCACCAGCACCGGGTCGCCCGACTTCAGCGCGGACTCGATCTTCTTGGCCTGGCCGGACAGCCCGGCGGCCTCCCAGTCGACCTCGCCGGCGTACAGGACGGCGTTGCGGCCGCGCCCGATGTCCACGAAGGCGGCCTCCATGCTCGGCAGCACGTTCTGCACGCGGCCGAGGTGGACGTTGCCGATCATCGAGGTCTGCTGCTTGCGCGCCGAGTAGTGCTCGACCAGCACGCCGTCCTCGAGGACGGCGACCTGGGAGCGCCCGCCGCGCGTGCGCACGACCATCGTCCGCTCGACGCTCTCACGGCGCGCCAGGAACTCGGCCTCGGACAGGACGCGGGGGCGGCGACCGCCGTCGCGGCCGTCGCGGCGGCGCTGGCGCTTGGCCTCCAGGCGCGTCGAGCCCTTCACGGCGGTCACGTCACCGCTGTCGGAGGACTCGCTGCGGGCGCGGCGCGAGCGCGACCGGGAGCGCGAGCTCGTCGAGCCGCTCGAGCCGCTCTCCGTCTCGGCGGCGTCCTCGGCGTCGTCGGAGCCCCCGCGGCGCCGACGGCGGCGACGGCGGCGGCTCGTCGAGGAGGAGCCCTCCGCGTCACCGTCCTCGGAGTCCTCGCCGTCCTCGGCGCCGGTGTCCTCGCCGTCGGCGTCCTCGGTGTCGTCCGCGTCGTCGGTGTCATCGCCGTCGTCGGGACCGTCGGACGCGGCGGCGGCACCGTCGGCGGTGGTCGCGGCCCCGTCGCCCTCGGACACCTCGTCCGCAGCGGCCTCGTCCGCCTCGTCGCCGGTGCGGCGGCGGCGCCCGCGCCCGCCGCGGCGGCGGCGGCCCCGGCGGGGGCGCGCCGCAGCGTCCTCGGACTCGGGGTCCTCGCCGTCCTCGGCGGCGGTGTCGTCAGCGTCCTCGTCGTCCTCGTCGTCGTCGACAGCGGTCGGTTCGGCGGCGGTGGCAGCGGTGGCCTCGTCGGTGTCGGCCGTGGTGTCGTCGGCGGCGGCGGCCTCGTCACCGGCCAGGGCGGTGCCGTCCAGGCCGTCGTCCTCGACGACGGTCTCGGGCGCGCCGGGGGCGGAGGGCTCGTCCACGGCCTCGGCGGGGACGACCTCCAGCGCGGACGCCGAGGTCGTCTCGGCGGTCGTGTCGGCGGTCGTCTCGGCGGTCGCCTCGGGCGCCTCGACCGGGGGGCCGGCGGGACGGGAGGCCGCGCGCCGGCGGCGCGGGCGGCGTCCCGCGGGCTCGGCGCCCTCGGCCGGCGCGGGCGCGGCAGCGGCGGAGGTCGTGACGGGGGTCGCGTCGACGGTCGCGTCGGGCTCGGCGGCCCGGCGCGGGGTCTCCTCGGCCGGCGGGGCGACCTCCACCTCGGGGGCGCCCGTCGCGGCGGTGGCGCGGCGCCTGGGGGTCCTGGCGGGCGCCGGCTCGGCGGCGGCCGCCTGGAAGAGCGGGAGCGCGCTGCCGGTGGCTGGC
>NZ_JACNME010000008.1:152733-156315 GCF_014270065.1 Quadrisphaera sp. RL12-1S
CTTCCCGATGCCGGGCCTGACCGCCTCGGACAAGCCCGTCGAGGGCGGCGGGTGCCGGGGCGGGCTCGGCGGCGGCCTGCGGCTCGGCGGGGGCGCCCTCGGACTGGAAGTGCACGGCCGGCGGACCCGCCGGTCGCGAGACCGCGCGGTGGTGGCCGCGGCGCCGCCGCTGGCCGGCCGCGCCGTCGGTCGCGCCGACCGAGCCGTCGTCGTCGACGCCGTTGCTGCTGGTGCTCACGGGAGCTCCGTCCACCCCGGGTACCGGCCACACCACCGGTGCTCGGGTGCTCGGCCCACCGCCCGCGAGCGGTGGGGAAGTCTGGTGGCCGGGTAGGAGCGCCGCTGGGTTCGTGGCCCCGGCGCAGTCCTGCCCGGCGTCGGCGGCGGCCGCAGGGCACCGGGGGACCGGTGCCCTTGCCGCTCGCGGGGCGCGCCTTCGCGCCAGCGAGCCACCGGTGAGGGGCTGCGGCGCGGAGTCGGGCCACCACCACGAGCGGCGAGGTCGTCGTCGGGACTGTCGTCAGGTGTGATGTGCCGACCGTCCGGCTCCAGTCTCCCACAGCCCGTCCAGCGCCTCGCAGCCGCGCCCCCTCCCGCGGGCGCGGCGGCCGCAGCCACCGCCGCTGGGGAGGGCCGTCAGAGGTAGCGCTCGGGGTCGAAGTCGGCCAGCGGGATCACGCGGACGCGCGGCAGCACCTCGGTGAAGGCGTGCACGTGGTCCTCGAGGTCGAAGACCTGCAGGCCGCGGCTGACCAGGTCCCCGAAGGTGGAGCTGACGAACTCGCGGAAGCCCAGGAGCCCCACCCGGCGGCCGTCGGTCTCGAGCACCTGGCGCAGGTGGGCCGTGAAGTCGCCGTCGTGGCTGGCGAGCAGGACGTCACCGGGGCGGTCGACGATGGCCTCCAGCGTGCGCTGGATGCCCAGGTCCACCACCTTCTCGCCCGGGCCGCCGGCCAGCGGGATGGGCCGGTAGTCCATGGCGAGCAGGGCCTGCACGAAGCTCATCGGCATCGAGCCCGAGGTGGCGTTGAGGAAGAACAGGGCCCGCACGGGCTGGCCCCAGGCCTGCTCGGCGAAGTCGCGCACGCGGTCCCAGCGGGGTCGCTCCCCCGGCGCCGGCCTGCGGCCCAGCACGCTCATCCCCAGGGTGGCGTCGATGTTCTCGCCGTCCACCAGGAGGTACGTCACACGCTGCGCCGCACCCGCGGAGTCGCTTCCAACCACTTCCGCAGCCTAGCCACCCGCCGCCCCATCCTCCGGGCCGCCGGCGTCGAACGCGGTGCGGGGACCGGGGGCGAGGAGGGGCGCCCCCGGACCCCGACGAGCACGCCGTGCAACTGACCGGTCACTGCGCGATGATGGGCACCCCGTCCTGGGAGGCCTGCCGATGCCCGGATCCGGGGCCCACGGGGCCGCGCCGCCGGCCCCGGCGCCCGAGCACGCCCGGCACCGCGCGCCGCGCGGCACCGCTGCGCGCCGGCGCGCGGTGGTGGCCGCGCTCGCCCTCGTCGCTGCTGCGGCGGTGGTCGTCCCGGTGGCCGTGCTGCGGCAGCCGCCGAGCGGGACCTCGGCCACCGGCACGACCAGCACCAGCAGCTCGAGCAGCGCGAGCGGCGGGTGGTCGGGCGCTGCCGGCGCCCCGGCAGCCGGGTCCGCCGCAGGCGGGGGCTCGGGCACCGGGCCGTCGTCGTCCTCGACGGCCCCGTCGGCCGGCGCCGCGCAGGCGGCAGCCGTGTGGCTGGCGGGCCAGCCCGCCCCGGCGGGCGGCGTGGCCGTGGACCCCGGCCTCTACGACGCGCTGGCCAGCTCCGCGCAGCTCGCCTCCCGGCTCGTCCCCGCTCCGACGGCCTCCGCGGACCCCGCGCTGCCCGCCCGCTGGGTGGTGGCCGGCCCGGCGCTGCGCGCAGAGGCGGCCCCCGGGAGCTGGGCGGCCCAGGCGCTCGCGTCGTCGCGGTCCGTGGCCGTCTTCGGGGACGGCGACGGGCGCGTGGAGGTGCGCGAGCTGGCCGGCGCGTCGGCGGGCGCGGAGCCGGTGGTGCCGCTCGCGGCCGGCACCGACGCGACCACCTCCCCGCCGGTGACCTCCGCACCGGCCCCCGCCACCGCGACCGCGGCCGACGCGGCAGCGCTGGAGGAGCTGCAGCGCAACACCCGGCTCGACTTCTCCCCCCGGGCGCGCGAGGCGCTGCGCACCCAGCCCGTGGACCTGCGCCTGGCGGCCCTCCTGGTGCAGCTGGCGGCCCAGCAGCCGCTGTCGGTGGCCGACCTGCCCTCGAGCGGGGGCGGCGGCGAGCCGGTGCGCACGGCGGTGGTCGACGGGCTCGGCGGGCGCCCGGTGGGCGCCGACCCCGACGCGGTGGCGCTGCTGCAGCGCCAGCTCACCGCGCAGGACACCCCCTACCGCGCCACCGCCGCGCTCGAGGACGACGGCGGCACCCAGGTGCTGCGCGTCGTGCTGCCCTCCGCCGGCGTGTGAGGCGGTCACCCCGC
The DNA here is from genome assembly GCF_014270065.1 of Quadrisphaera sp. RL12-1S. NCBI lineage: Bacteria > Bacillati > Actinomycetota > Actinomycetes > Kineosporiales > Kineosporiaceae > Quadrisphaera > Quadrisphaera oryzae. The sequence continues at coordinate 155,224 of NZ_JACNME010000008.1, forward strand.
CGCGGCGCCACCCCCCGTCGGCCCTGTCGGCCCGCCGTTGGGGCCCGGACCCGTCGAGGGGAGACAGCCGCCCTCTCTGGCGGGTCCGGTGGGCCGCATGGATGATGGGCGCGGCCGAACGGAACGGTGAGCGACGACACCGCCACAGACGGTGCCCGCCGGTCGGCTGGGAAGGAGAGCTCGTGAGCGCAGCACCACGCGCACCGAGGCGAGGGCTCCTCGTCGGCGCCCTCGTGGCGGTGGCCGTCCTCGGTCCGGCGTCCGCGGCCGCCTCGGCCGGGCAGCCGACGAGCAGGTCGGCCACCACGGACGACGCCTACATCCGGGTGGCCCACCTGGTGCCGGGCTTCGGCGGGGTCACCATGACGGCCACGCTCACCGCCTTCGACGGCTCCACCCGGCAGCTCACGCTGGCCCCGGAGGCGACCTACGGCGCCATCACCGGCTACGAGCCGCTGCCCGCAGGCTCCTACGCCGTGGCGGTCCGTCCCGTCGGAGCCGCCCCCAGCACCACGCCGGTGCTCACCCAGACCCTCACCGCCCAGGCCGGGGACGCGTACACCATCGCCGGCCTCGGTGACAGCACGGCCCCGCGCCTGTCGGCCATCCAGGACGACCTCACCTCCCCCGGGCCGGGCACCGCGCGGGTGCGCGTCCTCCCGGCCGCCGAGCCCGGGCAGACCACCGACGTCACCGCCGGTGGCCGGACCGTCGCCTCCGGGGCGGCCTTCTCCCAGCCCACCGGCTACGTCGACCTGCCCGCCGGACCGGTGACCTTCGACGCCTCGACCGGGCAGCGCAAGGCCCAGGAGTCCACCACCCTGGCGGGCGGCAGCGTCTACACCGTCCTCGTGCTCGCCGACGGCACCAGCGGCCTCGCGCTGCGGCCCGTCACCGACGCCACGGGCTCCGGCGTGGTGCCGCAGGGTGGCGCCGCCACCGGCGGCGGCTACCTGGCCGAGCACCCCGGCGGCTCCGCGCTCGGCGTCGCCGGCACCGCCGCGGCCGGCACGGCGCTCGCCGGCGGGGCGCTCGCCGGCGCCCTCGCCCTCGTGCGCCGTCGCCGCGGGGCGCTCGCGGACCGGTGAGCCC